>NZ_CDRNDK010000202.1:0-6337 GCF_977012225.1 Planomonospora algeriensis
GCGGCACCCACCGGGGGGGTCGCGGGGGAGGCGAGGAAGCCGATCTCGGTCACGGCGGGCCTGACGGGGGCCGGCGGCAGCCCCGAGGGGGCGGCGTGGGCGGTGCCGCCGAGCGGCCCGACACCCGTGAACAGGCATGACAGTGCCGCGGCACCGGTGATGAGCACTCGGCTCAGCCCGCGTCGCGAGGTCGGCTCCCACATAGGACCGACGGTCGGCGGCGCGGGATGCTCCTTCGGGTGCGCGCCGGGTGCAGATCCGTTGCCGTCGGCGCCGGGCCGTCCGGGCCGTCCGGATCAAACCTCCGTCGCGACCAGCCGAGCAGAGTTGATAACGTTCTGTTTGGGATGAATTGCTATTAGTGACGAGTCCCTGGGTCCTTGGGGGAGGATCCGACTGCCGAGGGGGGACATGTGGGGGGCAGCATGCTGAACAGCGGTGGGCGTCTCGATCACACCGCTTCGCATCCGTCGGACGACGCGTCCGACTCCGCGGACACCGCGGACGAGGCGGACGAGGCGGACGCGGTGGACACCACCCGGGCGATCCTCGGTCTCCTCGACGAGCGGCTGCGCGGTTCCGACGACGCCGGCGGGGCGAACGCGGACACCACGCTGCTCGCCGGTCTCCGAAGCGTACCCGGTGTGCTGAGCGCCGAGCTGCGGCCGGCCGACGCCACCCCGCCGGTGAACGGGGAGCGCCTGTGGCCCGCGGGACCCGGCCGGATGCTCGCCGTGACGCTGGCGGCGGGGTTCGAGGACCACGGCGTCCCCGAGGCGCTCTCCTGCCTGGCCGCCGCGCTGGACGCCGCCTGGCGCCGGGACGCCGAGAACCGCGCCGGCGACCCCTCCGACGCGGCGACGCTCGCCGCGGCGAAGACGGAGTTCATCTCCACCGTCGTCCACGACCTGGCCACGCCGATCACACCGATCCTCGCCTACGCGGGCCTGCTGGCCGACCCCGAGACCGGTCCGCTCACCGGCGACCAGAGCGAGTTCGTCAAGGTCATCGAGCGCAACGCCATGCGCCTGTCGGAGCTCCTCAACGACCTGCCGCTGCTGGCCGACCCCGCCACGACCGAGCCGGAGCTGCGGCCGGAGCGGGTCGACCCGATGGAGATGGTCCGCGACATCGTCGCCCAGTTCCGCCCCGGCGCCCTGCACTCCGGCGTCTCCCTGCGCTACCACGCCCGGCCGGCCCGGCGCTGAGCTGCAACACCGTCCGCATCCGCCGCATGCTCGACATCCTGCTGACGGCGGCGATCACCCGGGCCGCCCGGGGGCGGCCGTCGAGGTCGAACTCCGGCCCACGGTCGACGGGTGGCGGGCCGAGATCGCCTGCGTCGCCGCGGACGGCGAGGCCAGCCTCACCGACCAGGCCGCCGGGGCGAGGACCGGCCGGGGAGAAGGCGTGGCCGCGGCTCGGCATGGCCCGCGCCATCGTCGGCATGCACGGCGGCACGCTGCAGCTCGTCGAGAACGGCACGAGACGCTCAGAGGTGAGAGTGGAACTTCCATGGGAGCCCGTCCGCGACCGGCGGGGTGAGCGATGAGCCGCCTCCTGGTCGTCGAGGACGACGCCGACACCCTCACCGCCATCCAGGTGCTCCTGGGCCACGGCGGGCACGAGGTGATCCCCGCCACGGACGGCCGCAGCGGCCTGCGCCTGCTGCACCAGCACAAGCCGGACGCCCTGATCCTCGACATCGGCCTGCCCATCATGGACGGCTGGCAGGTCCTGGAGCGGGTCCGCGACATCAGCGACCTGCCGATCCTGATCCTCACCGGCCGCGGCCAGGAGCGGGAGAAGGTCCGGGGCCTGCGCGCCGGGGCCGACGACTACCTGGTCAAGCCGTTCTCCCGGGCCGAGCTGACCGCCCGCGTCGAGGCGCTGCTGCGCCGCGCCGGCACGGCCTCCTGGGCCGAGGACGTCTACGACGACGGGGTCATCCGGGTGGAGCCCGCGACCCGGACGGTCTTCGTCGAGAACCAGGAGATCCACCTGACCCCGACCGAGTTCCGCCTGCTCAACACCCTCGTACGGCACGCCGGCAACGTGCTGAGCTCCTCCCAGCTGCTCTCCCTGGTCTGGGACGACCCCACGGGACTCAGCCCGGAGCGGGTGAAGTTCGCCATCCTGCGCCTGCGCCGCCGCCTCAACCCCGACACCTCCAACTCGTCCATCGAGGCGGTCCGCGGCGTCGGCTACCGCTACCGCCCCCCGGCCCAGCACCAGAACGGCAAGGACACCCTCTCCGTCCGCCGCTGACCATGCCCGTGTCCGGGCCCGTCAGGCCCGGACACGAGCGGGACGGACCGCGCCTGCTCCCGCACCGGCCCGCCGCCGAACGCGCCGGCCACGACCTCCAGCACCACCTCCTGCACATCCCCCGGCGTCGCATCCGGCCGCCCGACCTCCGGGGCCCGCGGGCGGCGCCCCCGCTTCACCTGCTCGGCGTACTCGTAGCGTCATCTCGTCCCACGCTCCGGCTGGCGGGCTGGTCATCTGGAGGCGCTGTGGGGGGAGCGTAGCCGCACATGGTGGACAACCAGCGCTGGTCCCGCACACATCGCCGTACTGAGCGCCACCCGGTTCCACCTCTCCTACACCCCGCGTGGAGTGGCCTACTTGCTTCAGCGGCTTACAGGTCGTTCCAGGTACCGGCGGGCTGGGCCGCCCGGCGCGACGAGATGCAGGTCGCCACCTGGGTCAAGCAGACCTGGCCCGCGATAAAAGCACCCGGGCGGCCTGGGACTCCTGGCTCTGCTTCGCCGACGAGTCCAATCAGAACCTGAGGCCGCCCAAGAGCAGAACTTGGGCACGGCGGAGCCGCACGCCGACTCAAATCCCTGTAGTGCTGGCTCGACCTGCTGGACGAATTTATCGCCGAGACCGAACTCATAATCTCCGATCCAGGGTAACCCAGGCTTTCTTCCTAGACAGAAGAAGCACAAGCAGCTACGCGAATATCGCCTTTCAGAATCCCTTTAATCCTTTGGCCAAAATTGAAAAGTATAAACCTCTAGATCAAAAGGAGGAGATTCAAAGTCGCCATCCCTCACCTCTCTAACTTTATGCATATAAGCAGAAACGTTCCACGAGGTTTCCCGCCTCCCAAGATCAAAGTCAAACTGAAACCCCATATCATCTGAACCGCTCAATCGAATCTCACTGGAGATGAAACTTAAGCTACCCTCCCAGCTCTTATCCCAGGATTCTGGAGTGTCCGGAACCCCGTCCCATAACTCAAACCACACAGTAACGGATTGGCGGCGCCGAAAATCAATTAAAATGATTGCACCATTCTCTGCTGGTGTGAACCACTCGTCTTCCGCTACCTCCATTCGCCATGGTCCCGGCGCATTTATTTCCGCATTATCGACTCCTTTGTCGACAATGGCGAACCTGTCGTAGGGAACTTCTACAACATCCCTAATGAAAGCCGTCTTAGATGCCATTTTCATCCTTTGATGATATAGTGGTTTAGTGGAGTTGGGCCCGCCTGAAATAGGCGGGCCCAACTCCACTCGATGAGTTCCTAGTTTATTTTAACCCAGAACTCGTCTCCTCTCAATATTCTATTATTAAGGAACCATGCATTCAAAATAGTTCCATGCTGGCTATTTTGCGTAGCATCGACTAGCTGTACCGAATAAAAGTGATCCGGGTCAGCATAGGCTGCCCCCTCGTTAGTCGCCGCGAATGGGAACTCGTCACAGGCCAGGCCCTCCTTCCCCCAGCCCTTCCTCTCTCTGAACTCGATATCACACGTATGGTCCTTCGCCCCGTTATTCGCCGCCTTTCTTTTCCCGTTCATAACTCGAGTTAGAGGGTCGTTAGGACTTCCACCAGGGAGGTTTTTGAGTTGAACCGCGTCCGGGAAAGTCCGGCCTCCCGGCTGAGGCGCCGTCGTGGAGTTACGAGCTAGGGCGCCCTTAATATGATCGTACATATCAGGGAAACTTACTCCCTTATTATTTTCATCGCTCCTTGCCATCGAAAAAGCGGGCACCGCATTCAGGTGAACACAGCCTCCACCATTTCCATTGTGATATTTTTGTCCCGGTGAAGTGTCGCAACGAACAGTGACTTTAAAGTCTTCGGCGACCGCCACTCTCTTCTTTACAAAGAAACGCGTGTCCTTTGCTACGAGATGAAGCTCTATAGCGCATTGCCCGATTTTATCCGGAGCCTGGGATTTCGCGTTAGGCTCTTGGCGATTGGACTGGAAGGACTCTACCCTCTGCCATTCCTTATTATCCGACTTCCATTCGCCGATCGTACGGAACCCCGTTCCTTCCTGCCTCACTCTCCCGCACTCAGGAGATTCAGCTGGAGTATACATATCGGCGGTTTCTATGGGGAATTCCAGGCTAACCCCATCCATGTCGCCAGACTGTGAGTCGATAGTCACGTGCTGGGATACTTCGAACTCGCGAATGTCTTGCCTGGGTGCCACCCTGACAAGAATTCGACCACTCACATTTCCGGCCACGCTCCCAATGATGGAATACCGAGTGGCCCTCCACTTCTTCTCGACACAGTAGGAGAACCGATTCTTCGAATACCCTGTTTTCTTAATTGTCTCACTATTTGCTCTGCACTCAGAATAGCTCGCAGGAGGTATGCCATCCCCATTCATTGGCAATATGTTCTTTACCGGCGGCGGAGCTAGTGCACTGGAGAAGGCAGTCGCGTTCTCCTGAGAGAACAGTCTTTTACTGCTTGAAGCCGTTGATAGGTTTTTCCAGTCTGACCACAAGCTGGAGACAGCACCCGCGGTAGCACGAGCTCGCCAACGAACCTTCCAACCGTTGGCTAGTTTCCTATCTGGCACCTGAATACTTCCCACAGAACCGGAGGGGACGGTTGTGGTTCCGGACCAGATCAGCCCCTTGCCCTGCGACGGCGACTTCGGGTCATGCTCGATCTCGACCTCAACGGCGGAGTGCCGCTTCAGCGGGTCGGACACCTTGACCAGGAGTTCCGGCGTCGTGGTCGGCACCAGGGCTGCGCCGTCCTTAGCCTCCAGCGAGCGTGTCCACACCTTGTCGACGGACGGCTTGGCACTGCGTGCCTCCGCCAACGGGGATTCCGGTCCGGCCTGCTTCTCTGACGTGGAGCTGCTGAACCCGCTGGTGCAGGCGCCTAGATCCCGCCAGCCCCAGCCGTTGCCGGTGCCGGGCTCCTGCCGGGACTGGAAACGGTCGAGCGGGATGGACTCCCAGGCGTGACCGCGGTGCTTGACCTGGGTGCCGACCGGATAGCTGCCGCCGCTCGTCCAGGCCGGAGCGGTACGGCACGCGGACGGTTCTGTCGGGGTCGGGATCTGCTGCTCGATGGAGAACGACCATCCGTAGGAGCCGTCCATGACGTTGCCGGCGGCGTCCTTGGCGCCGCTGACCTCGGCCCAGTAGTAGAAGTCCAAGGGCTGGTTGGGGGTGAACGTCAGCACGGTGTTTCCGGCGTCCATCGTTGTGCTGCCCGGGACCTCCGTCTCCTCGAAGATGTCGGTCAGGGAAAGACGGGCGTCGGTCACCGGTTCGCTGAAGGTCACCTTCACCTGGGCATCGGCCGGGGCATCCTCGGTGCCGTCGACCGGCTCCACCTTGAGGATCGTCGGTGGCACCGTGTCCGGCTCAGGGGTGGGCGTTGCGGTCGGCGTCGGGCCGGGGTTGACGGTGTCGGTGTAGGTCACCTTCAGCACCGGCGGGTGTCCGTCCGACCCCTGATCCTCGGAAGCGCGGTAAATGCGATGCCTTTGGTGGGCGTATCCGATCTCTGTGAGACGCCGGGCCGTGGAACGGGTGCGGGCAGTCGCCCCGTCCCGCAGACGGTCGCGGCGTCACGGCGGACCCGACGCGTGCTGATCAGCTCGTCGGCGGCGACTCGTTGGCCGCTGCCCGGCTGCCGATTGCCGTCAGCGTGGCGATTCGGGCGTTATGTTCATATTCGACCTTCTCCTGTCGATCGTTCGGCGAGGAGCGCCGTACCGGCCGTTCCTGTCCCGACCGGCGGCCTTCCCCGTGCGGCGGGCCGAACGCGTCAGGAGTCCCCAGGTGAGAGGCCGCGCCGGTCAGGTGATGCCGGCGGTGTTCGCGCTGGCCACAGCCTTCGTCGTGCTCGTGGTGTCGGTGCTGTCCACCGTGGCCGAGCTGCGCCCCCGCGCGGCGGCCTCCGGGCCCGCGCCCCACCCGGCGGCGACGGAGGTCCCGGCGGCCGGGACCGTGCCGGAGGACGCGCCCGGCGACGGGCCGGACGGGCCAGGCGGGCTCAAGGTGACGATGGACGTGCTGTACGCCGACGGACCGGCCACTGAGACAGCCGACGGGTCGGC
>NZ_CDRNDK010000202.1:6437-10840 GCF_977012225.1 Planomonospora algeriensis
CGGTGAGACGGCCGGTGAGACGGCCGGTGAGACGGCCGGTGAGACGGCCGGTGAGACGGCCGGTGAGGCGACCGGCGGGGCGGCCGGTGAGGCGGTCCCGGACGGCGGCATCCCGAACGCGGCCAAGGTGGCGCGGGCCGCCGCCTCCGCCTCCCGCGTCCAGTGCCGCGACACCGCGTACGCCCTGGCGGGATGGCGCGTCAAGGGAACCGCCGACTGGTACTACAACCCGTCCGGCGCGCCCGCAGCGGTCTCCCGCACGGCCCTGTCGGCGATCGGCTCGGCGGCCCGCTCCCTGGTCGGCGCGAGCAACGAGTGCGGCCTGCCGGTCCCGTTCAAGGCGGGCCAGCGGTACCGGGGCGCCACGAAGCGCACGGCCGCCGTCTCCACCTCCTCGCGTACGGCCTGCGGCGCGGAGGACGGCCACAGCGTCGTCGCCTGGAAGCGGCTCGCCTCCACCGCGCTCGCCGTCACCTGCACCTGGACCCGGTCCGGCCAGGTCGTCTCCTCCGACATCGTGATCAACACCAGGTACCGCTGGCACACCAGCCGGCCGGCCCGCTGCGCCTCCTCCTTCGACCTGGCCTCGGTGCTGACCCACGAGTGGGGCCACGCGTTCGGGCTCACCCACGTGTCGCCGTCGCAGCACGGCACCCAGGTGATGGCCTCGACGATCCCGGCCTGCTCCACGGTGCGGACCCTGGGCGCGGGCGACCACCGCGCAATGCGCAAGCTGTACGGCGTGCGCTGACCGCCCCGTACGGCGGACCGCCCGCCGTACGGGGCAGTGCGGCGCGGCCGTCGCCCGCGGAAAGGCGCGTCAGGCCCCCTCGCCCGCCTCGGCGGGCGCACCGGCGCTCTCGGTGCCCTGGGCACCCCCGTCGCCCTCGGCGGCGCCCCTGGCCGCGCACGTCTGGATCCGCATCGTCACCGTCGTGCCCTCCCCCTCCCGCGACTGCAGGTCGAAGGTGCCCGAGTGGTTGGCGACGATGCTGCGCACGATGGACAGCCCCAGCCCGGTGCCGGGGATCGACAGCTCGGTGGCGTTGGAGGCGCGGAAGAAGCGGGTGGACAGCCGCTGCAGCTCGTCCGCCGGGATGCCGATGCCGGTGTCGGAGACCCGCACCACCCCGTAGCCCTCCTCCATGGCGACCAGCACCTCCACCCGCCCGCCCGCCGGGGTGAACTTGACGGCGTTGGACAGCAGGTTGACCATGGCGCGGTCGAGCTGGTTGGGGTCGCCGTCGACCATCAGCGAGCCCGCGGGGCAGTCCGCGTCCAGCTCGACCCCGGCCTTGGCCGCGGCGGGCCGCATGGAGGTGACCGCGCCCTCCACCACGGCGCACAGGTCCGTGCGCTGCTTGACGGTGCGGAAGGCGCCCGACTCGATGCGCGAGAGCGTCAGCAGGTCCTCGATGAGCAGCCGCAGCCGGGTGGTGTTGCGCTCGATGGCGTCCAGCATGCGGTCCTGGGCGGGGTTGATGTCACCGGCGTCCTCGTCGCGCAGGATCTCCAGGTACCCGGCGATGCTGGTCAGCGGCGAGCGGAGCTCGTGGGAGACGGTGGACATGAAGTCGGTCTTGGCCGCGTCCAGCGCCCGCAGCTCCTCCACCAGCTCCCGTTCGCGGCCGTACAGGCGGGCCTGGTCCAGGCCGCGCCCCAGGTCGGTCCCGACGCTCTTGACCGCCTCGATCTCCTCGGTCTTCCAGGGACCGCTGGAATTGCCCCGGGTGAGCAGGATCGTGCCGAGCAGCTGCCCGCCCGCGCCGAAGGGCACGAAGAGGTACTGCCGGTCCCCGAGCAGCCGCAGGGCCCGGACGGCCGCCTCGGGCACGTAGGAGGGCGGGTCCAGGGTGGAGCCGCTGGAGGCCGCGCCCTGCAGGTAGAGCCGCTCGGCCTGGTCGGAGGGGACGGGCAGCAGCGCGGTGCCCTGGTCGACGAGCCGGCCGCCCGCCCACTCCAGCTCGGCGGGGCCGATCGTGCCGTCCCGGACGAGCTGGATGAACACCTGGTCGGCGGGGAGCCGGGCGCCCAGGAGCGAGGCCGCCTCGCGGACCACCGCGTCGGCGTCGAGGGTCTGGCGGATGCGCGCGGCGGTCTCGTAGGCCACCTCGGCCAGGCGTGCGCGCTCCCGCTCCGCGCGGCGCAGCCGGTCGCTCTCCTCGGCGAGCATGTTGATGGCCGCGCCCAGCTGGCGGATCTCGGTCGGCCCTCCCAGGTCGGGCACCCGGGTCTCGTGCTCCCCGGCGGTCAGCCGCCGCAGGGTCTCGCCCATGGCGCCCAGCGGCGGCACCAGCGCCCGGTAGGTGCGCACGGCGACGAGCAGGGCCAGCACCACGGCGGCGAGCGCGAAGACGACCACTCCGGCCAGGCCCCAGAGGCGCTCGCGCATGCTCTCCTCGTACAGGGCCTCGGTCCGGCGCCCCAGGTGGGTCTCCAGCGCGTCGCTGGCGACCAGGATCGCCTCGTAGCGCCTCCGGCTGCCCTCGGCGTACTCGGGGACCTCCGGCTCGCCCGGCCGCAGCCGCTCGGCCTGGGAGGCGTAGGAGAACCAGTCGACGACCTTGCGCTCCAGGTCGCCGACCAGCCTGCGCTCCTCGGGCTGGTCGGCCTGCCTGACCAGGGCGTCCAGGAACGGCTGGTAGGAGTCGCGGGCCTGCAGGTAGGTGGTCTTGGGCTGCTCGAAGAGCAGGTGGTTGCGCAGGCCACGGGTGGCGTCGCCCATGGTCGAGCGGAGCTTGAAGTTGTTCAGCCGGAGCGGGACGTTGTACTCGACGAGCCGGTCCAGGGCGGCGCCGTGCCGCTGCGACTCGACCGCCGCGACCACCCCGGACAGCAGGACCAGGGAGACGAGCAGCGCGAAGGTCTGGCGCAGGGCGGTCCCCACACTGCGGTTCAGCCACTTCATCGCTTTCTTCCTCCCGTGGGCCCGCCCTGGGCGGAGAATCCCTCCCGCGTCATTACCCCCCACACCTGCTGCGTACGGCGCAGCGCCGCAAAGATCCCCTGTACCCCCCACCAGGCGTTGAACTGGCGGTATCCGAAGTTCTCGGCCAGCGCGGCCAGCGCGGCGGCGCCCAGGTCCCGCCAGCGGGTGTAGCGGTGGAAGGCGTACTCCTCCACCGCCAGCGCAACGAAGGCGACCAGCAGCGAGTAGCCGTACGAGGCGAGCATGACCACGGCGGCGAAGGGGACGTCGACGGCGCCGACCAGCACGCCGAGCGGGACCAGGACCAGGCCGCTCAGGCTCACCAGCGGCGCGCAGAGCTCGAAGACCACGTAGTACGGCAGGGCCAGCAGCCCGATCCGCCCGTAGCGGGGGTTGCCGAACATCGCCCGGTGCTTCCACACCAGCTCGGCCAGCCCGCGCGACCAGCGGCGCCGCTGCCGGGCCAGCACCGCGAGCGAGGACGGCGCCTCGGTCCAGGAGACCGGCTCGGAGACGAACACGATGCGGTAGTCGCGGCCGCGGTCCCTCAGGTACCGGTGCAGCCGCGTGACCAGCTCGGCGTCCTCGCCGATCGAGTCGGGGTCCAGTCCGCCGACCTCGACGACGACGTCGCGCCGGAACAGGCCGAACGCCCCGGAGATGATCAGCAGGCCGCCCAGCCGCGACCAGCCGGTGCGGCCCAGCAGGAAGGCCCGCAGGTACTCGATCACCTGGATGCGGACCAGCCAGGAGCGCGGCATGCGCACCTTCGTGACCCGCCCGGCGATCACCTCGCAGCCGTTGGCGATCCGGATCACCCCGCCGGTGGCGACGACGCGCAGCGGGTCGTCGGCGAACGGCTTGGCCACCGACAGCAGGGAGCCGGGGTCCAGCAGGGAGTCGGCGTCGACCATGCAGACCAGCGGGTGCTGGGCGAAGTTGATGCCCACGTTGAGCGCGTCGGCCCGGCCGCTGTTGGCCTTGCGGACCACCAGCAGGGAGGTCGAGCCGGTGGCGGGGACGTGGGTGGACAACACCCGGCCGCGGGTCGGGACGTCGTCCGGCAGCACCCGTTCCACCTCGACCAGGTCGTACTCCTCGCGCAGCCGGTCGAACGTGCCGTCGCGGGACCCGTCGTCGACGACGACGATCTCGAAGTTCGGGTAGCGCAGCGAGAGCATGGCGCGCACGGCCTCGACGATGCCCGCCTCCTCGTTGTACGCGGGCATGATCACGCTGATGGCCGGGTTGAGCGGGTTGGCGTAGATGTCGTCGTGGCCGGTGAAGGCCAGGCGCCGGTGGTAGTGGACGGAGTCCCAGGCCGCCAGGGCGATGAGCACCAGGTAGCTGGTGTTGACGCAGATGAAGTAGACCATCACCGCGCCGCTGCAGGCGGCCAGCAGCCACCGCACGCCGTCCGCGAGCGCGCTCAGGACGGCGGACGCGTCCGCTGCGCCCGAGGCTGCGAGCGCGG
>NZ_CDRNDK010000203.1:0-10770 GCF_977012225.1 Planomonospora algeriensis
CCGCCGACGGGGCGAACCTCGCCGCGTTGCTCGGCCGGATGGCGGGCACGGCGGCCTTCGCCGACCTGGTGGCCGACCTCGCCGCGCTGGTCCCCGGCGCGGCCGGGCTCCTGCCCCGGCTGGAGCGCGGCGAGTGGTCCTTCGGCCTGGTCCTGGACGGCCAGGGAGAGGTCCCGGCCGCGCTGCTGTCGGACGGGACCCTGCGGATCACCGGCCTGCTGGCGGCCCTGCACGACCCGGACCACCCGGCCACCCTCCTGGTGGAGGAGGTCGAGGCCGGCGTGCACCCCGGTCGGGTGGGGGAGCTGCTCCGGCGGGTCCGGCAGCGGGTCCGCGAGCCCGGCGGCGCGGAGCCGTACCGGCAGGTGATCGTGACCAGCCACTCGCCGGCGGTGGTCGCCGAGCTCGGCCGGACGGCCCCGGAGTCGCTGGTCTTCCTGGACGCGGTGGTGCGCGTGGACCCCGCGGCCGACCGGACGTCGCGGGTGAGCGTGGCCAAGCCGGTCCTGCCGGACGGCGAGCCGGGCACGTTCGTCTCGCCCCGGCAGCTCCGCCAGTACCTCGGGGCGGCGGCATGAGCAGCCGCTCCCTGGTCCCGGGCCTGGTCGCCGAGGGGGACGCGGACGGGGGCTTCCTGAGCGTGGTGGTCCCCCGGCAGCTCCGCGAGCTCGTGCGGGCCTCGCCGTACACCGTGGACGTCGAGGCCACGCGAGTCATCGTGTGCGCCCGCGAGCACCTGGTGGCGGCGCTGGAGGAGCTGGCGGGCGACTGCCATCTGATCTTCGCCCGGTCCGGCGACCGCGAACGCGGCCGATCGGACGGGATCCGCTACCACTCGCACTACCTGGTGCCGGTGGTCGGGCTGGGCGACACCGAGGCCTGGCCGCTGGCGGATCCCACGGTGTGGGCCGGGCTGCCGGGCAGCGACCTGTCCCGGCTGCCGGCCAGCCCCGCCGACGTCGAGCGGATCGCCTACCCGCGGGAGGTGCTGACCGCGACCGCGCCCCGGCGGGGCAAGCCGGTCGGCGACTACTTCGAGTACATCGGACGCAACATCGACCTCGCCGTCCTGGCCCGGGTCCCCGGCTACGCCGGCTGGGTCGCCGAGACGCGGAACGCGCTGAAGGGACTCGGGTACCTTTGACGCCTCCCACCGCCCGCGCCGACGGCCCCGACGGCACTGTCATCGCAGAACACTCCGGACACTCCGGCTCTCCCGGATCGGACTGATGGAAATGGTGAACGAATCATGAGTACAGGCACGCTCATGCCGTACGACGAGGCGCTGGAGCGCTTCGAGCCGGTGCTGGGCCTGGAGACGCACGTCGAGCTCGGTACGGCCTCGAAGATGTTCTGCGCCTGCCCGACGACGTTCGGCGCGCCGCCGAACACCCACGTCTGCCCGGTCTGCCTGGCGCTGCCGGGCTCGCTGCCGACGGCCAACGCCAAGGCGATCGAGTCGACCATCCGGATCGGCCTGGCGCTGAACTGCTCCATCGCCGAGTGGTGCCGCTTCGCCCGGAAGAACTACTTCTATCCGGACATGCCGAAGAACTACCAGATCAGCCAGTACGACGAGCCGCTCTGCTTCGACGGCTACCTCGACGTCGAGGTGGACGGCCGGACGGTGCGCATCGAGATCGAGCGCGTGCACCTGGAGGAGGACACCGGCAAGTCCACCCACATGGGCGGCGCGACCGGCCGCATCCACGGCGCCGACTACTCGATCGTCGACTACAACCGCGCGGGCATCCCGCTGGTGGAGATCGTCACCAAGCCGATCCCCGGCACCGACCGGCTCGCGCCCGAGGTCGCCCGCGCCTACGTCACCGAGCTGCGCGAGGTCATGCGCTCCCTGGGCGTCTCCGACGTGCGCATGGAGGAGGGCTCCATGCGGTGCGACGTCAACGTCTCCCTCATGCCGCGCGGCGCCTCCGAGTGGGGCACCCGGACCGAGACCAAGAACGTCAACTCGCTGCGCAGCGTCGAGCGGTCGGTCCGCAGCGAGATCGAGCGCCAGGCCGGGATCCTGGCCGGCGGCGGCCGGATCGTCCAGGAGACCCGCCACTTCCACGAGGACACCGGCACCACCACCTCGGGCCGGTCCAAGGAGGAGGCGCAGGACTACCGCTACTTCCCCGAGCCCGACCTGGTGCCGATCGCCCCGGACTTCGCCTGGGTGGCCGCGCTCAAGACGGCCCTGCCGGAGCTGCCGCGCCTGAAGCGCAAGCGGCTCCAGCAGGAGTGGGGCGTGTCCGACCTGGACATGGAGGCCATGCACAACGCCGACGCCATCGACCTGGTCGAGGCGACGGTGTCGGCCGGCGCGCCGCCCGCGGACGCCCGCAAGTGGTGGATGGGCGAGCTGGCCCGCCGGGCCAACGAGGCCGGGGTGCCGCTGAGCGCGCTGCGGATCACCCCGGACGAGATCGCGCGGGTCTGCGCGATGGTCGCCGGCGGCGCGCTCAACGACAAGCTGGCCCGCCAGGTGCTGGAGGGCGTGCTGAACGGCGAGGGCTCGCCGGACGACGTGGTGGCCGCCCGCGGCCTGCAGATCGTCAACGACGAGGGCGAGCTGTCGGCGATCATCGACCAGGTGCTGGCGGACAACGCCGACGCGGCGGACAAGGTCCGCAACGGCAAGATCGCCGCCGTCGGCGCGCTGGTCGGCGGCGTCATGAAGGCCAGCCGGGGCAAGGCCGACGCGGGCCGGGCGCGCGAACTGCTCCTGGAGAAGCTCGGCGTCTCCGAGTAGTCCTCATCGGGGCGGCGCCGTCCCAGAGGGAAAGCGATCCGCGAGGGCGCGGGTCCACCGGTCTCCGGCCGGCGGATCCGCGCCCTCGCGGTGTCCGGCTCCTGCCGACTACCGGGAATGCGGGTTCCCGGAACCTATCCGCCCGCGGGCCGTCCGGATCCGCAGATCAGGAGATCGCGTCGGCGGGACGGGTACGGAGGACGAGCCGCACGGGAAGGGCGGTGGCGGCCAGGGCCAGGACGGCCACCGAGGCGACCACGGCCAGGTAGGCCGGCGGTGGCACGTGCGGCCGTGCCGAACCGGTCATGCCCAGGCTGAAGGCCGTGAGCGTGGCCAGCGAGATCACCGTGCCGACGGTCACCGAGACGAGCACCGCGGTCAGCGTCTCCAGCCGGGCCGTCCTCAGCACCTGCCGGCGCGTGGTGCCGACGAGACGGAGCAGGGCGAATTCGCGGGAGCGGTCCGCGGCGGACATCGCCAGCGTGTTGACCGCGGCGATCGCGGTGAACGCGATGATCAGACCCATCGCCACGTGGTTGACCTCGGCGTTCGGCGTTCCCGCCGCGGCGGCCCGGACCCTGTCGAGCACCGCGACGCCGGGTGCGGCCCGCTCCAGGAGCGCGCGGGAGAGCGACGGCGCCGAGACCAGGACGGTGGAGAAGGGATCGTCGACGTGCGGGCGCACCAGCTCGTGCGCCAGGAGGAGCTCGCCGTACCCGAGGCCCCGCTCGTAGAGGGCGACGACGCGGAGCGTCGCGTGGGTGCCGTCGCCGAGGGTGAGCCGGAGCGGCGAGCCGACCGACACGCCGAGGCGGGACGCGGCGGTCCGGCTGACGGCGACCGTCCGCGGGCCGAGCTCGTGCAGCGACCCGGCGACCACCCCGGGATCGAGCGTCAGCGAGAGCCCCCCGGGCGTGACGGCCTGCGCGCCGTACTTCTCCAGGCCGACCCGGACCGAGGTGTGCAGCACCTCGGTGACCGCCTCCACGCCCGGCACCCCGCGTACGGCCTCCGCCGCGGCGGAGGAGACCCGCGGGCCGAGCACGTAGCCGGCGCGATCGCCCGCCGCCGCCTCCTCCTGGGCGGCGTGCCCCATCGTGGTCTGCGCGAACAGGATCGTGCACGTCATCGCGACCATGAGGCTGAGTGGAGTGATCACCGAGGCCAGCCGGTGCGACCCGGCCCGCAGGTTCGCGGCGGCGAGGTACCCGCTCACCCGGGAGGCGCGCAGTACCACTCCGAGCAGCGCGGCGGCCACCCGGGCGATCACCGGGCCGAGCAGGGCGGCCGCGACCGTCCACACCAGTGGGGTCAGCATCGTCACCGGGCCGGACGCCGCCTCGGTGGACAAGCCCGACAGCACCGACGTCAGCACGGCAGCGCCCGCGGCGCACGACAGCCCGGCGAGCATCCGTCCCCGGTGCAGGCGCGCGGTCGGCAGCGCCGCCTCACCGAGAGCCTCGACCGGGCGGATGCGGGCGGTCCGGCGGGCGGAGACGCGCGAGGCGGTCCAGGCGGCCAGGACGGTCGCCGCGAGCGCGGCGAGTACCGGGAACGGGCTCACCACGAGCCGCAGGTTCTCCGGCATCACACCCAGCGCGGCGAACCGGGAGCGCAGCCAGAGGCCCAGGCCGACTCCCAGAGCGGACCCCAGGGTTCCGGCGACGACGCCGAGCACGAGCGCCTCGCCGCCGAGCAGCCGGCGCACCTGCCGGGGTGTCGCCGCGACCGCTCTCAGCAGGGCGATCTCCCGATGGCGCTGCTGGACGGAGAGCGCGAACGTGCCGGCCACGACGAGGACCGCGACCAGCAGCGCGGTACCGCCGAGGGCGCCGCCCACGCTGATCAGCTTCAGCCGTGCCTGCTCCGCGTCGAGGAACTCGGCCGCGCCGCGCTCGTCTCCGGTGTGGACGACCGCACCGCCGAGCACCGGGGTCAGGTCGATCCGAGGCGCGCCGGACCGGGGGAAGACGCCGATCGCGCTGACCAGACCGGGGCGGCCGGCCAGGCGGCGGGCCTCGGAGGCGGCGAAGAACAGCGTGTCCTGGCTGGGCAGGGCCTCGGCGGTGACGCCCGTCACCCGGTAGACCCGTGATCCCGCCGGTGACTCGACGGCCACCTCGGCGCCCACGTCCAGCCCCGCCCGCGCGTCCGCCACCAGTTCGTTCCCGTCCCTGGGCGCGCGTCCGGCGCGCAGGGTGAACGGAGTGAGCGGGGCCGACTCCCAGCCGTGCCCCCAGAAGGACCGGCCCGCGACCAGGACGGGGAACGTCACCTCGGTGACCACCCGCTCGACCCCCGGGAGCCGGTCCAGCTCCCCGGCGAGGGAGGCGGGGATCCACCGGCGCTCCGACAGAGCCTTGGCCTTCGTCTTGGTCTTCTCCTCCGACTTCCGGACCGTCTCGCGGGCGTACCGGTCGCCCGCGACGAGCACCGGGGCACCCGCGTAGCGTTCGGGGGCGACGCCGCCGCGCAGCCCGGTCTCCAGGAGCATCCCGCAGGCGCAGACCAGGGCCGCCGCGCACATCAGGGCGACGAAGGCGCCCGCGAAGCCGGCCTTGCGGTGCCGGATCGCCCGCAACGCGAAGAAGATCATTACACCCACGCTCCCAGTCTGGTCATCCGCTCGGCCACCCGGTCGGAGGTCGGCGCGGTCATCGCGTCCACGATCCGGCCGTCGGCCAGGAACAGGACGGTGTCGGCGTAGGAGGCCGCCACCGGGTCGTGGGTGACCATCACCACGGTCTGGCCCATGCCGTCCACCACCTCGCGGAGCAGCCTCAGCACGTCACGGGCGGTCATCGTGTCGAGCGCGCCGGTGGGCTCGTCGCCGAAGACCACCTCGGGCCGGACCGCCAGCGCCCGGGCGATGGCCACCCGCTGCTGCTGCCCGCCGGAGAGCTGGGCGGGCCGGTGCCCGGTCCGCCCGTCCAGGCCGACCCGCGAGACGACCTCGCGGAGCCAGGCCCGATCCACCCGGTCGCCCGAGAGCCGGAGCGGCAGCGTGATGTTCTCGGCCGCGGTCAGCGAGGGCACCAGGTTGAACGCCTGGAACACGAATCCGATCCGCCGCCTGCGCAGCTTCGTCAGCCGCGTCTCGTCCATCCCGGTCAGCTCGGTGCCGCCCAGCCGTACCGAGCCCGAGGACGGTGCGTCCAGCCCGGCCGCGCAGTGCAGAAACGTGCTCTTCCCCGACCCCGACGGCCCCATCACCGCGGTGAAGCTCCCCTGCGGGATGCCCGCCGTCACCTCGCGCAGGGCCGCCACCGCACCCTGGCCCGTGCCGTACACCTTGCTCACCGCGTCCAAACGCACCACGTCCGTCATGCCTTCCAGCCTGCTGACCCGCGGCCCGCCGGGCCAGAGATGTGATCATCGGCGGACCGTGACATCGTCATGATCCGGACACTGGTAGACATGTCCCGTGATCCGTGTGCTGTTGGCCGAGGACCAGCACGTCGTCCGGGGCGCCCTGGTGGCGCTGCTGGGCCTGGAAGAGGACCTGGAGGTCGTCGCCGCCGTCGAGTCGGGCGACGCCGTGGTGCCCGCCGCGCTTCTGCACCGGCCCGACGTCGCGGTCCTCGACATCGACATGCCCGGCGCGCTCGACGGCCTCGCCGCCGCGGGAGAGCTCCGCGTGCGGCTGCCCGCCTGCCGGACGCTCATGCTCACCGCGTACGGCAAGCCGGGCCATCTCCGCCGGGCGCTCGGTGCGCGGGCGGACGGGTTCCTGCTGAAGACCGCACCGCCGGAGGAACTGGTGGCCGCCATCCGCGCGGTGGCCGGCGGCGAGCGGGTGCTCGATCCCTCGCTGGCGGTGACGGCCTGGGACCTGGCCGACAACCCGCTCACCCCCCGCGAGGCCGACGTGCTCCGGCTGGTGGCAGAGGGG
Organism: Planomonospora algeriensis; assembly: GCF_977012225.1. Taxonomy (NCBI): domain Bacteria; kingdom Bacillati; phylum Actinomycetota; class Actinomycetes; order Streptosporangiales; family Streptosporangiaceae; genus Planomonospora; species Planomonospora algeriensis. The sequence goes on from NZ_CDRNDK010000203.1 coordinate 6,648, forward strand.
ATCGACGCCGCCGAGATCGCCGGGCGCCTCTTCCTGAGCGCGGGGACCGTACGCAACTACATCACCGCGATCGTCGCCAAGCTCAACGCCCGCAACAGGGTCGACGCCGTGCGCATCGCGAGAGAGGCGGGCTGGATCTGACCACGCCGTGCCCACACGGCCGGGACGGGAGACGGGGGCCGGGCCACCCGGGGACGGGGCCGCCGGGGAGGGACCGCGGGGCCGCGCCGTCCGAGGCGCGGGGGCCTCAGCCGGCGGGTACGGACATCGCGGGGGACGCGATGGGGACACGGGCCTCGATCTCGAACCGCTCGCCGTCGCGGGTGGTGGCGAGACCGCCGCCGAGGGCGGCCAGCCGCGTGGTCAGGTTGCCGACTCCAGCCGAGCCGCGGTGCCCCGCGGTCCGGTCCGGGGCGGAGCCCCCGGCGGGAACCGCGGCCGGACGCACGCCGTCGTTGCGCACGCGGAGCCGTACCTCGCCCTGCCCGCGGTCCGCCGCGATCGTGCAGCGGCGTGCGGCGCTGTGCCGGAGCACGTTGGTCACCGCCTCACGCAGCACCGCGCTCAGCACGGTCTCGACCTCCGCGGCGACCCGGCCGTGGCACAGCTCGACCGTGGCCTCGATGCCCGCGGCGCCCAGGAGCGACCGCGCCGAGTCCGCCTCGGCGGCCAGCGGCATCTCGTGCCGCTCCCCGGAGACGGAGCGCATGTCGGCCTCGGCCTTCTCCACCATCTCGAGCACGTCCTCGATCTCGGCGCGGGCCCGGACGGGATCGAGCCTCCTGGCCAGCTCGCACTTGAGCAGGATCGCCGCCATGCTGTGGCCGAGCAGGTCGTGCAGGTCCCGGGCGGCGCGCAGGCGCTCCTCGACCACCGCCGAGCGGGCCAGCTCCTCCTTGGCCGCCTGGACATCCTTCGCCAGCAGGGCCAGGCGGAGCTGCAGGAGGAGGATCAGCCCGAGGCAGGCGGCCGCCGGGAGCAGCGAGCCCGCCGGGAGCCGGAGCAGCGCCTTGGCGCTGAACCCGGCCAGGACGACGGCCAGCAGGGTGAAGGAGAGAACGGAGGCGTGCCGGTCGTCCGGCGGGAGCGGTGGAGCGGATCCGGCGCCGGGAAGCACGACGGAGACGGTGAAGCGGCCGGTGGAGGAGAGACCCGTCGTGAGCGATCCGCCCGCCTCGGCGACCCGGCAGGGGAGGTCGCCCAGGCTCTCGTCCTCCGCGGTCCTGGCTCCGTCGTTGGAGACGCGGAGCCGGACCCCGCCCTCGGACGTGTCCGTCTCGATCGCGCACGTCGTCGCCGTGCCGCGCCGTACGACCTCGGTCACCGCCTCCCGGAGCACGGCCGCGAGCAGCGCGCCCGCGGGTCCCAGCGGTTCGGCGTGGCCGACGCGCACGTGCGCGGTCACGCCCGCGGCAGCCAGCATCGCGCGGGCGGTGGTGATCTCGGGTGCCAGCGACATGGTGCGGTACCCGGAGGCGGCGGCCCGCGCCTCGGCCAGGGCGCGCCGTGCCGTGCCCGCGACCTGTCCGAGGATCTCAGCCGTGCGTTCCGGGGCGGCCAGGGCTCGCCTGCCGCCTGCGGCGATCATGGTGAGGCCTCGCCCGAGACCGTCGCTCAGCTCGGCGGCGATGCGCAGCCGCTCCTCGGCGACGGCGGCCACGGCGAGGGCGAGCCTGGCCGAGTGCAGCTGGCCGACCCGCTCGGTGAGCCGGGTCAGGCCGTAGACCACCAGCGCGATCAGGATCATCGTGATCGTGATCGTGGCGTCGGCCGCGGCGGACGCTTCGCCGTACCGGACGGAGCCGATCACCGCCGCCGCCGCGGCGACCGCCGGAGCGAGCGGCCACAGCGGCGACAGCAGCAGTGACCCGGCCAGGAAGCCGAGCATGCCGACGGATGCGCCGGAGGCGAGAACGCCCCAGAACCCGGCTCCGGCCTGTACGGCGAACAGCGTCGGCCCCCGAAACCGCCCGAGCGCCGGCAGGACGTGAACGAGCTGCAGCGCGAACACGACGATCGCGATCGGTACCCCGGCCAGCAGGTACACGCCGGCGAACGCGCCCAGAACGGCGAGGGTGATCCCCCGGGCCAGGTGAGGCGCTTGCATCTGCGGCAAATCCGTACCCCCGAATTACGGGACAGAGCGGTTCACTGGACAGACCCGCCCAGTGCGCGACCGCCGTCCGGGCCCGGTGGTGCTCATACCCGGGTGCCGTCCGGGTCGTAGGGCAGTCGGGCCGCCACGCGGAAGCCTCCTTCGGGCCGGGGCTCCGCCTCGAACGTGCCTCCGTACATCTTGGCGCGTTCGCGCATGCCGATCAGGCCGTGACCGCACTGACCGGCGTGGTCCGCGCGCGGCGGACGGCCGTGGCGGGGGCCGTCGTCGACGACCTCGATCACGGCTTCCCGCCCGTCGACGTCGATGGTGACCGCGCAGCGGGTGGGCCCGGCGTGGGTGACGACGTTGGTCAGGGCCCGCTGCACGATCCGGTACACCGACATCGCGACCGCGGCGGGCAGCACGGCCCTTTCGCGGACGGTCAGGTCCACCTCGATCCCGGCCGAGCGGGCGTGGGCGGCCAGTCCGGGCAGGTCCCCCATGCCGGGCGCGGGCAGCCGGTCCTGCCGGGGGTCGCCGTCGGAGCGCAGCAGGTCGAGCACCCGGTGGATCTCGGCGAGCGTGCTGCGGCTGGTCTGCTCGATGACGGCCAGCGCGGCGCGTACCTCCTGCGGGCGGGTGTCGGCGACGTGGTTGGCGACGGCGGCCTTGACGGCGATCAGGCTCATGCTGTGGCCGATGACGTCGTGCAGTTCCCAGGCGATGCGCCGGCGCTCGTCGGTCACCGCGGCGTCGGCGACGCTCTTTCCATCGAACCGCCGTTCAGCCCATTCCATGGCGGCAAGCTACCGCCGCACCGGAGCACGCGGCGTCTGCCCACGGTCGGACATGCGCCTCTGTCCAGGGTCGTACCACCCGCCCGGACCCGCCCGTCGAGATGCGACCCCGGCCAGACGTGCGCCCCCCGCGTCGCGCCGCACCATTGGTGTGCCCCGGAACACCGGGCGGGGCACACCGACACGGACAAGACGGAGCAGCAATCCATGAGCATCGATCTTCGCGGGCGCATCACCGGATGGCGGCAGGCCGGCGCGGACCGCAGGGCCGCCAACGCCGCCGCCGACCTGGACCGCCGGCCCGCCTTCCCCGGCCGATGGATCAGCGGCATCTCGCTGATCGCCGGCCCCACCCTGATCCTGGCCGGGACCCTGCTGCGCTCGGAGTTCTACTACTTCGTCCCCTACCAGCTGCGCGCCTACAGCCAGCACCCCACCCTCATCACCGCCGCCTACACCTGCTTCGCCCTCGGATTCGTGCTGCTGTGGCCGGCGGTCATGACGCTGGCCCAGCGGATCTCCGTCACCAGCCCGCTGTGGGGCATGTGGGGCGGCTGCCTGGTGATGATCGGCCTGTTCACCCGGACCTTCCAGTTCGGCATCGACCATATGTCCTTCCACCTGACCGACGTCCTGGGCCTGCCCACCATGCTGGAGGGCGTCACCGGCTACTACGACGCCTGGCGCGAGACGCTCTGGCACCCGTTCAAGACCATGTCCGGACCGGCCTTCTTCGGCTGGATCGTGCTGGCCATCGGCGCCTACCGCTCCGGCGCCCTGGGCCTGGGCCGCTCCATCGCCCTGGGATTGATGTCGGCCCTGGCCCTGGGCCCCCTCAAGGGCACCGAACCGCAGTCCTTCATCGCCGTGGGCGGCCTGTGCCTGGCCTTCATCCCCCTGGGCGTCTCGCTGCTGCGCAACGGCCCCGCGCCGACCCGGCGCGCCATGATCTGGACCGTCGTCCTCATCGCCGTCCACGTCCTGATGACCGGCTTCGGCCCGCGAGGATGACCACCCCGGCCGGTGCCGGTGAGCCCGGAACCCACCTCGGGCGCGGCCGGCTCCGCGTAAGAGACCACCCCCACTCAGGCGCGATCCACCGCCCTGCCGGAGGAGATCCGCGAGCAGGCCCGCAGGCGCACGGGCGGGTGACCGGCTCCGGAGCCCGTACCGGGGCCGGTCACGGGCTCCGGAGTCCGGGGCCGGGGCCGCCCGGTGGGGGGAGCGG
>NZ_CDRNDK010000204.1:0-10759 GCF_977012225.1 Planomonospora algeriensis
CGGCCCGGTCGCCCGTCCGACGCCGCCGGCCGCGGGGTCCGCACACCGTGCGGGCCCTGCGGCCCGGCCGGTCACCGAGTTGCTTTACCGGATGCATGCCTGAAAGATGCTGGTTCTAGGTCTTTACGGGCATGGAGGGTGAATGGCACACGGGAGAGGGCTCGTGGCGGCCACGGCGCTGGTCGCGGCCGTCACCCTGGCGGGCGCCCCGCCGCGGGAGCCACCGGTGCGGCCTCCGGTGCCGTCACGGCGGCCTCCACCGCGCAGACCCGTGACCACCTGGTCTTCTACACCCCGGGCGGGCACGCCCGGGCGCTGCGGGCCGTCGCCGCGGCCGGCGGCGAGGTCCGCTCCACCGAGCCGAAGCTCGGCTACATCGTCGCCAGGGCCGCCGGAGGGCCGGGCACGCGCTTCGTCGAAGAGCTCGCCGGCGACCCCGCCGTCGCGGGCGTCTCCTCCGACCGCAGGATCGGCGCCGCCACCGCGCTCCCCGCCCGGGACGCGGCGACCGGGCTCCCCTCCGGAGTGCCGGGACCCGGGGGAAGGCGTTCTCCCGGAGCGAATCCGGCGCCGAGCCGCTCGCCGGACGCCGGCGGGACATGAAGGAGAGGGCGGCGTCCTTCCCCGAGGGGAGCGCGTTCTCCCGGAGCGAGCCCGGCGCCGAGCCGCTCGCCGGGCGCCAGTGGGACATGAAGATGATCGGCGCCACCGCCGGCGGCTCCCACGCGACCGCCCCCGGCGACCGGAAGGTCCTGGTGGGCGTCATCGACACCGGCATCGACGGCAGGCACCCCGACATCGCTCCCAACTTCGACCGCGAACGCAGCCGCAACTTCGTCACCGACCTGCCCGAGGACCCCACCGGCGCGGAGCTCGACGGGCCGTGCGAGTTCCCCGGCTGCAAGGACCCCGCCGACTGGGACGACGACGGCCACGGCACCCACGTCGCCAGCACCATCGCCTCCCCGGTCAACGGCCTCGGCATCGCCGGAGTGGCTCCCGGGGTGACCCTGGTCAACCTCCGGGCGGGGCAGGACTCCGGTCTGTTCTTCCTCAAGCCCAGCCTCGACGCGCTCACCTACGCCGCCGACAGCGGCATCGACGTGGTCAACATGAGCTACTACGTCGACCCGTGGCTGTTCAACTGCGCGGCCAACCCCGCCGACTCCAAGGCCGAGCAGCTGGAGCAGCGCGGTGTCATCACCGGCATGCAGCGCGCCGTGGACTACGCCCGCAAGCGCGGCGTCACGCTCATCGGCGCGATCGGCAACGGCTCCACCGACCTCGGCCGGCCGAAGACCGACACGACCAGCCCCGACTACCCGGCCGAGGCCGCGCGCGTCCGCAAGGTCGACAACTCCTGCCTCAACGTGCCGGCCGAGTCCAAGGGCGTCATCTCGGTCTCCGCGGTCGGCCCGAGCGGGCGCAAGGCCTACTACTCCGACTACGGCATCGAGCAGACCGACCTGTCGGCGCCCGGCGGCGACGAGTACGACGGGGGCAAGGGGTTCGACGTCACCAGGACGGTCCTGGCCGCCGTCCCCGAGCACGTCGTCCGCGCCCAGGGCCTGCTCGCCAAGGACGGCAGGCCCGTCAGCACGAGCGTGGTGCGCGACTGCCAGGGCGGAACCTGCGCCTACTACCAGTACCTCGCGGGCACCTCCATGGCGGCCCCGCACGCCACCGGCGTCGCCGCGATCCTGGTGAGCCGCTTCGGCGAGCCCGGCCACTTCCGCGAGGGGGCGGGCTGGGACGAGCTCACCATGCCCCCCGCCGACGTCGAGCGCCTGCTGTACGCCAGCGCCGCCTCCAAGGCGTGCCCCACGCCCCGCACGTACGTCTACCGCTACGAGCTGGCCGAGGAGCGGCACACCTGCGAGGGCCGAAAGGCCCGCAACGGCTTCTACGGCCGCGGCGTCGTCGACGCGGCCGGGGCCGCCGCCGTCGACCACGACTGACCCACCGCATCCCGGCCCGCTCCGGTCCGGGGATCAGCGGGGTGCCTCCGGGACCCGGAGCGGCTTATCGTGGACCATGGCCCATCTCCTCATAGGGGAAGCCGCGATGGTGGTGCACTTCCTCTTCCTCGCCTTCATGGCGGTCGGCGGATTCCTCTCCTGGCGCTGGCCCCGCCTCATCGGAGCCCACCTCGCCGTCGCCGCCTGGGGAGTGTTCTCCGTCACCACCGGGGCCGAGTGCCCGCTGACCGTCGTCGAGGACTGGGGCAGGCGCAACGCGGGGGAGCGGGGGCTCCCGCCGGGAGGGTTCATCGACCACTACATCGAAGGGGTGGTCTACCCCGAGAGGTACACCGACCTGGCCCGATTCGCCGTCGCCGTCCTCGTGGCGGTCTCCTGGACCGGCTATCTCCTGCTGGCCCGCCGCCGAAAAGCACGAACACGACGACCTCGGCACGGAGGGGTCGATTCACCACCTCCCGTGACGTGAGGGTAGCGTTATGTCACCGATTATTTCTCCGACGCTATGACCACTGTCACATCCGAGTGGTCTGTACCAATTAGGCTAGGACCCGTGACTCGTCGCGCGAAAATCGTCTGCACTCTCGGCCCCGCCACCTCCTCTCCCGAACGCCTGCGCGAACTCATCGCCGCCGGCATGGACGTGGCCCGCTTCAACCTCAGCCACGGCAGCCACGAGCTGCACAAAGAGGTCTACGACAGAGTGAGGGAGGCTGCCGCCGAGCTCGGCCGAGGCGTGGGCGTGCTCGCCGACCTGCAGGGACCGAAGATCCGCGTCGGCAGGTTCGAGGACGGCCCCGTCCGCCTGGGCTTCGGCGACGTCTTCACCATCACCACCGAAGACGTCCCCGGCGACCGCGAGCAGGTCTCCACCACCTACCTCGGCCTGCACAAGGACGTCCGCCCCGGCGACAGCATCCTGGTCGACGACGGCAGGGTCCACCTCGAGGTCACCCGGGTCGAGGGCCCGCGCGTCACCACCCGGGTCGTCATCGGCGGCATGATCTCCGACAACAAGGGTCTCAACCTGCCCGGCGTCGACGTCAGCGCCCCGGCCCTCACCGACAAGGACGAGGCCGACCTGCGGTGGGCCCTGCGGACCGGGTTCGACATGATCGCGCTCTCCTTCGTGCGGCGGCCCTCCGACGCCCACGTCGTGCGCAACATCATGGAGCAGGAGGCGGTTCGGCTCCCGCTCCTCGCCAAGATCGAGAAGCCGCAGGCGGTCGACCGCCTGCCCGAGATCGTCGAGGCCTTCGACGGCATCATGGTCGCCCGCGGCGACCTCGGCGTGGAGCTCCCCCTGGAAGACGTGCCGATCGTGCAGAAGCGCGCGATCGAGCTCTGCCGGGAGAAGGCCCGCCCCGTCATCGTCGCCACCCAGATGCTCGACTCGATGATGAGCGCCCCGCGCCCCACCCGGGCCGAGGCCTCCGACGTCGCCTACGCCGTGATGGACGGCGCCGACGCGGTCATGCTCTCCGGCGAGACCTCGGTCGGGACCTACCCGATCGAGTCCGTCGAGACGATGAGCCGCATCGCCAGCGCCGCCGAGCGCTCCGTGCTGGAGGCCACGCACAGCCTGCACCGCCTGCCGGAGACCACCGGCGGGGCCATCGCCAGGGCCGCGGCCGAGGTGGGCGCCATCGTCGGCGCCAAGGCGCTGGTGGCCTTCACCATGTCGGGCGAGACCGCCCGCCGTCTGGCCCGCTACCGCTCGCCGATCCCGCTGCTGGCCTTCACCTCCGCCTCGCATGTGCGCAACCAGCTCGCCCTGGTCTGGGGCGTGGAGACCTTCGAGGTCCCCTTCGTCCACCACACCGACGACATGGTCCGCCAGGTCGAGGCCGCGCTGCTCACCCAGGCCCGCCTGGAGAAGGGCGACAAGGTCGTCATCGTCGCGGGCTCCCCTCCCGGCCACGCCGGCACCACCAACGCCCTGCGGGTCCACACCATCGGCGCCGCGGTCTGACCGCCTGACCCGGTCCGAGGCCGGTGCGGATCCCGCGCGGGCCGAGCCTCGCGAGCCCGGTGGGGCGCCGCCCCGCCGGGCTTCACGCCCGCGGGGGCGGGGCCTCCCCGGGGTGGGAGCGCGGTCCGGGGACGGAGTGCAGCACTCCCTCCCCGGAGGGACGCGGCGCACCGTCGGAGGCCGGTGGATGAACGGCCCCCCGTGCTCCTCCGGACGCCGCCATGTTCGCGGGGCCGTGCTCCGGCACGTGCCCGGCCCCCGCACGCCCGCGCCACCGGCCGGAGCCGGCCCGTACCGGGTCGGCTCGGGCCGCCCTGCGCAGGAGCCTGGCGATCGCCCAGCCCGCGAGCGGAACCAGCAGGAAAGCGGCGATCTTGGGGGCGAAGGCGGCGGCCGGCACCCGGACGCCGGACGCGTCCCGGCCGAGATCGATGAGAGCGGCCATGCGGGCCTCCTCGCTGACGTACGGCACGGGCCCATCGGGGCGATGGGTCTCCGAACAGGGATAAATGCCCCGTATGTCCATTTTTATGCATGGATCGGGCATGCCATGCCTGTCCGGGGGAATCAACGGCGCGGCGGCGCCGGAGCACCGCAGAGGGCGGTGAAGCGGAGCTGGAAAGCAGTGGAGCCACCCGGCGCTAGGCCGGATGGCTCCGGGTGAGGTGCCCCGAGTGGGATTCGAACCCACACTCGATGGTGTTTGAGACCATTTCCTCTGCCGTTGGGATATCGGGGCTCGTCTCCGGTCTCGCCGGGATCGCGGTCATCGACTGTGATCTTAACCCAGGGGTGGATGGATCACGGATACCGGCGTGGTTCCAATCTAGCGGACGTCGGTACTCTCTTGCTCGTGAGTACGCAGCGGCGAGTGGTGATCGCGGAAGACGAGGCGCTGATCCGCCTCGACCTCAAGGAGATGCTGGAAGAGGACGGCTACGTCGTCGCCGGTGAGGCCGGGGACGGGGAGACGGCGGTCAGGCTGGCGTCCGAGCTCAGGCCCGATCTGGTGATCCTGGACGTGAAGATGCCCGTCCTGGACGGGATCTCGGCCGCCGAGCAGATCGTGTCGCAGCGGATCGCGCCGTGCCTGATCCTGACCGCCTTCTCGCAGCGGGACCTGGTCGAGCGGGCCAGGGACGCCGGGGCGATGGCCTACCTGGTGAAGCCGTTCACGAAGTCCGACCTGGTGCCGGCGATCGAGATGGCGGTGAGCCGCCACGAGGAGATCGCGGCGCTGGAGCGGGAGGTCGGGACCCTCTCGGACCGCTTGGAGACGCGCAAGCTCGTGGAGCGGGCCAAGGGCCTGCTCATGGCCGAGCACGGGTGGAGCGAGCCGCAGGCGTTCCGGTGGATCCAGAAGGCGTCCATGGACCGGCGGCTGAGCATGCGCGAGGTGGCGCAGATCGTGGTGGGCGGGACGGCCGGACCGGCGGCGGGCGGAGAGGGCGGCGGGGCCGCGGGGGATTGACGGCGGAGGCCCGGCCCCGTACCCCGCCGTACGGCGAGACGATCTTTGCGACGAGCCCGCGCGCCCTGGAGGCAGGGGGCCGCGCGGGCTTTCGCGTGTCCGACAGGTGGGACGGGAAAGATCGCAGGTCGGCGGCGGCGGTGGCCTTTGCGCTGGTAGATGAATAGGATCGGTGTAATAACGAAGCGGTAACGGCGGGCGTTCCTGTACCGACCTGTGACATCCGCTGGTTGTACTAACCGACACAACCTCTTGACCACCCCGACAGGGGAGGGCATCTGTGAACTCGGTCCCGACGAAGGGCCGGGTGAAAGGAAGGCAACCTTGCGGCCTAAGACTGCTCGCCTCGGTGGAGTGCTTGCCGCCGGCATGGCGCTCGCCCTTGGTCTCGCTGCCTGCGGCAACGGCGGCTCGGAGACCACGCCGGCGGACGGCGGCTCCAGCGCTGCCGCTCCCGGTACCGTCAAGATCGGCTTCATGGGTGACCTGACCGGGCCGAACTCCGGCATCGTCATCCCGCCGCGGAACGGTGCGAAGCTCGTCATCGACGAGTACAACAAGACCAACCCGGCCGTGAAGATCGAGCTGGTCGAGTACGACAGCCAGGGCGACGGATCCAAGGCCGTCGCGCTCGCGCAGCAGGCCATCAAGGACGACAAGATCGTCGGTCTGATCGGCCCGGCGTTCTCCGGTGAGTCGGCCCAGGTGGGCCCGGTCCTGGAGGAGGCGAAGATCCCCAGCGTCTCGGCCTCCGCGACGAACGTGAAGCTCGCCGAGAACGGCTGGAAGTACTGGCACCGCGTGCTGCCGAACGACGGCGTCCAGGGCCCCGGCATCGCGGACTTCATCGTGGACGGCGCCGCGGCGAAGAACGTCTTCGTCATCGACGACAAGTCCGAGTACGGCAAGCCGCTGTCCGACGCCGTCCGCGCCCAGCTGAAGACCAAGGGCGCCACGGTGACGGACGACTCGCTCGACCCGGCGGAGAGCGACTTCTCCTCGGTCGTGAACAAGGTCGCCGCGGCCAAGCCTGACGCGATCTTCTTCGGTGGTTACTACGCCGCGGGCGGCAACCTGCTCAAGCAGCTCCGGGACAAGGGCGTGACCGCCAAGTTCCTCTCCGGCGACGGCTCGCTGGACAGGGGCCTCATCGAGGGCGCCGGCGCGGAGAACGCCGAGGGCGCGCTCATCGGCTGCCCGTGCTACATCGCCACCCCGGACGTGACCGACGCCAAGGTGAAGGGCTTCGCCGACGCCTACAAGGCCGCCTACAACGCCGACCCGGCGATTTACGCCGCCGAGGGCTACGACGCCGCGACGGTCTTCGTCGAGGCGATCAAGGCGGGCAAGACCACGGCCGAGGACATCAACCAGTTCATCCCCACGGTGGACATCGCGGGTGTCTCCAAGCAGGTGAAGTTCGCCCCGAACGGTGAGGTCGAGGCCAAGGACATCTACATCTACCAGGTCAAGGGCGGCGCGATCACGCTGCTCGGCAAGGCCGCGGAGGCGAAGCTGGGCTGAGTCCGGAGCTCCGAGGAGAGTTGGTAGTCGGCACGGGGAGCGGGATGGCCGCGGTGCGGTCCCCGCTCCCCGCGCACTTCCGGGAGGTTCACGAGATCCTCTGGAGGTCGCGGCTACCGGACAGTGCAGGCGATCCCCGCTAGAAGTGGTAATCCTCAGTGTTCAATGACTTCATCAATCAGTTCTGGCCGTCGACGGTCGACGGCCTGGCCTTCGGGTCGATCTACGCCCTGATCGCGCTCGGCTACACGATGGTGTACGGCGTGCTCAGGCTGATCAACTTCGCGCACTCCGAGGTGTTCATGATCGGCACGTTCGGCGCGATGTTCGTGCCGTTCGTGCTGGGAATCAACTCGGCGCTCACCGGTCTCGCACTGGTCGGCGTGATCATTCTGATGATCCTGGCGGGCATGCTCGCCTCCGCGGGCACGGCGGTGGCGCTGGAGCGCATCGCCTACCGGCCGCTGCGGCGCCGCGGCGCGTCGCGCCTGGCGGCCCTCATCTCCGCGATCGGCGCCTCGATCTTCCTCCAGGAGCTGTTCGCGCTCATCGTGATCCCGAACGTCTTCGACCGCCCCCAGCAGGGCCGGATCCAGATGGCCCTGCCCCGGATCATGGAGCGGACCGAGCTGTTCTCCATCGCCGGCCATCCGGTCCGGGTGGACCAGGTGCTGGTCATCGTGGCGGCCGTCGGCATGATGTTCGTGCTGGACCGGCTGGTGAACGGTACGAAGATCGGCCGTGGTATCCGCGCCACCGCGCAGAACCCCGAGGCCGCGGTCCTGATGGGCGTCAACATCGACTCCGTCGTGCGGATGACGTTCCTCATCGGCGGCGGCATGGCCGGCGTGGCCGGTGCGCTGTACCTCATCGCCTACGAGAACACGAACTACTACATCGGGTTCCTCTTCGGCATCAAGGCGTTCACCGCGGCCGTCCTGGGCGGCATCGGCAACCTGCGGGGCGCGCTGGTCGGCGGCATCACCCTCGGTCTGGTGGAGAACTACGGGGCGATCTTCTTCGGCTCCGACTGGAAGCACGTGATCTCCTTCACCATCCTCATCTTGGTCCTGATGTTCCGCCCCACCGGCATCCTCGGTGAATCACTCCAGCAGCGCGCGCATGAACGACAAGCAGACTTCCTTGGCAGGGTTCCGCCGGCGGCTGGGCCATGCCGGCGACGTGATGCACGATCGCTGGCAGCAGGCCCCCGGCTGGCAGCGGTGGGCCGTCTACCTGCTCCTGATCGCAGGAGCGCTGCTGCTGCCGTCGGAGACCATCGGCAGCTTCATGTCGCCCGACACCGACTGGGCGACGATCCTGTTCTTCCCGATCGCACCTACGTGATGCTGGCCATCGGCCTGAACGTCGTGGTGGGCCAGGCGGGCCTGCTCGACCTGGGCTTCGTCGCGTTCTACGCGGTCGGCGGCTACGCGATGGCGCTGCTCGGCACCCGGATGGGCTGGAACTTCTGGCTGATCCTGGTGGTGGGCATCCTGATCTGCGCGCTGTCCGGCATCACGCTGGGCGCCCCGACGCTGCGGCTGCGCGGCGACTACCTGGCGATCGTCACGCTGGGCTTCGGTGAGATCATCCGCATCACCGCCCGGAACACCGACGAGATCGGCGGCCCGAACGGCGTCCGCGGCATCCCGCACCCGCCGAGCATCGAGGGCGTCTTCATCGGCGACGTCGAGATCTTCAAGTACGGCGTGCTCGACCCGCGGCCCTACTACTACCTGCTGGTGGCCCTCGCCGTCGTGGTGATCATCCTGGTCAAGCGCTGGGAGAAGAGCCGGGTGGGACGCGCCTGGGCGGCGATCCGCGAGGACGAGGACGCGGCCGAGGTCATGGGCGTGCCGACCTTCCGCTTCAAGATGCTGGCCTTCGCCATCGGCGCCTCGATCGGCGGTGCGATGGGCGTGCTCTGGGCGGCGAAGTCCATCTCGATCAACCCGAACGACTTCCTGTTCATGCTCTCGGCGACGATCCTGGCCGCCGTGGTCATGGGCGGCGCGGGCAACCTGCCGGGTGTCATGCTGGGCGCGTTCCTGGTGGCGTGGCTGCCCGAGCGCTTCCGCGGCCTGCAGGAGTACCGCATGCTGATCTTCGGCGCGGTGCTCGTCGCGCTGATGATCTTCCGTCCGGAGGGCCTGCTGCCGTCGCGTCAGCGCAAGGCGGAGCTGAAAGAGGGGTCAGGCGGGATGGGTACGCTCGGTGCAGAGGTGCCCGGGCCGGAGTCGCACGGTGAGGAGGTGGCCTCCAAGTGAGCACCGAAGCGAGTGCTGCGGGTCAGGAGCGCGGTGGCCGCGCGATGCTGGAACTGCGGAACCTCGTCATGCGGTTCGGCGGCGTCACGGCGCTGAACGACGTGAACCTGACGATCAACGAGGGCGAGATCTTCGCGCTCATCGGCCCGAACGGCGCCGGCAAGACCACGGTGTTCAACGTGGTGACCGGCGTCTACCGGCCGACCCAGGGCGAGGTCCGCTTCCTGGGCGAGAAGATCAGCGGGACCAAGCGCTTCAAGATCACCCGTAAGGGCGTGGCCCGGACGTTCCAGAACATCCGGCTGTTCCACAACATGACGGCGATCGAGAACATCATGGTGGGCGCGGACGCCCACCACCGGTCCGGCATGGTGAGCGTGGCGCTCGGCCTGCCCTGGCACCGCCAGGCGGAGCGGGACGGCCGCAAACTGGCGATGGAACTGCTCGAGTTCGTCGGCATCCCGCACCGCGCGCACGACCACGCAAAGAACCTGCCCTACGGCGACCAGCGGCGCCTGGAGATCGCCCGGGCACTGGCGACCAACCCGAAGCTGCTGCTGCTGGACGAGCCCGCCGCGGGCATGAACCCGGCGGAGAAGGTGGCGCTGCAGCAGCTCATCCGCGACATCCGGGACGCCGGGCGGACCATTCTGATCATCGAGCACGACATGAGCCTCATCATGGGCATCAGCGACCGCATCGCGGTGCTGGACTTCGGCCAGAAGATCGCCGACGGTCTGCCCGACGAGGTGCGGAACGACCCCCGGGTCGTCGAGGCGTATTTGGGGGCACCGGCAGATGCTTCTTGAGATCAAGGACATCCACGTCCACTACGGCAAGATCGCGGCGCTCAAGGGCATCTCGGTCGAGGTGGACGAGGGCGAGATCGTCACGCTCATCGGAGCGAACGGGGCGGGCAAGACGACCACCCTGAAGACGATCTCCGGGTTGCGCGGCCTGACGTCGGGGAGCATCCTCTTCGACGGCCAGGACATCAGCAAGATGCCCGGTCACAAGCGCGTGATGGCCGGACTGGGACAGGCCCCCGAAGGCCGCGGCATCTTCCCCGGCATGACGGTCCACGACAACCTGCTGATGGGCGCCTACACCCGCTCGGGTGACTTCAGCGCGGAGCTCGCCGAGGCCTACGAGCTGTTCCCGCGGCTGGCCGAGCGCCGCAACCAGGCGGCCGGCACGATGTCCGGCGGCGAGCAGCAGATGCTCGCCATCGGCCGGGCGCTGATGGCCAAGCCGAAGGTGCTGCTGCTGGACGAGCCGTCCATGGGCCTGGCCCCGCTGCTGGTCCAGCAGATCTTCGACATCATCGAGGAGATCAACCGGCGCGGCGTCACGGTGCTGCTGGTGGAGCAGAACGCCCAGCAGGCGCTGAAGCTCGCCCACCGGGCCTACGTGCTGGAGACCGGCAGGGTGGTCAAGAGCGCCCCCGCGGCGCAGCTGCTCGACGACCCCGACGTGCAGGCCGCCTACCTCGGCGGCGGTCTCGGGCACGACACGCCCGCGGGAGGGCCGGCCGCGGCCGAGC
>NZ_CDRNDK010000205.1:0-10748 GCF_977012225.1 Planomonospora algeriensis
CGCCGGAGCGGGCCGGGCGCTGGCGGCCGGGCTGGCCGCGCACGGCGCCGACACCGTCGTGCTCCCGGAGATGCCGGCTTCGGACGCCGGCGCGGCGGGCATCGTCTTCCTGCTGCCGGAAGGCGCGCCCCTCCCCGAGGCCGCGCCCGGCTCGGCGCCGCTCTGGGTCCTCACCCGGTCCGCGGTCCGGGTGTCGCCGTCCGACGGGGACGTCGTGCCGGTGACCGTACGGGCCTGGGGCGCGCTCCGGACGGCGGCCCACGACAGGCTGCTCCGGAACGGCGGGCTGGTCGACCTCCCGGCCAGGCTGGACGAGCACGTGCTGCGCCGGCTGTGCGCGGTGCTCTCCGGCGTGACGGGGGAGCACGAGCTGGCCGTACGGCCCGGCGGGGTGTTCGCGCGCAGGCTGCGGCCGGCGCCGGGCCGCGGAGCGGCGCTGGGGTCGGAGTGGCGGCCCAGCGGCACGGTCATGCTGGCGGGGCCGCTCGACGAGACCGCCGTGGAGCTGGGCAGGTGGGCCGCGCGCAACGGCGCGGACCAGGTCGTCCTCACGGAGCCGGACGTCAGGCTGGAGGGCGAGCACGGCGTGGTCGTGCGGGCGATCGGCGACGACCTCCCGGTGACCGCCGTCGTCTGCACGACCCCGGAGGCGGCCCGGGTGCTCGACGAGCGGACCCGCTCGATGGAGCTGTCCGCCTTCGTCCTGCTGGCCCCGGCGCAGGCGGCCTGGGGCGGGGACGGCGCGTCGGCTCACGAGTACTTCAACGCGCTGGCCGCCGGGCGGCGCGAGGCGGGGCTGCCGGCGCTGTCCGGCGCGGTCGGCCTGAAGGAGCCCGCCGAGGCGGTCTCGGCCATCCGCCACGCGCTGCGCCAGGGGGACACGACCCTCGTCGTCGCCGACCCGGACTGGGCCGCGCTGGCCGCCACGATGCGCTCCCCCCTGCTGGAGGCCATCCCCGAGGCCGTACCCGCCCAGGACGAGCCGGAGGACCTGATCGACGGCGTCGACGCCTTCCGCCGCCTGCTGGACGGCAGCCCGCCGGAGGAGCACCACGGCATCCTGCTCGGCGTGGTCCGCCGCCAGGCCGCCGCGATCCTGCAGTTCCCGCTGCCCGACATGGTCGAGCCCGACGCGGAGTTCTTCGAGCTCGGCTTCTCCTCGATGGCCGCGGTGGAGCTGCGCAACCGGCTCGGCGAGCTGACCGGCCTCCAGCTGGCCGCCGACGCGGTCTACGACCACCCGACCCCGGCCGAACTGGCCGAGCACCTGCTCGCCGAGTCCATGGCCGCGGCCGCGGGCTGAGACGGAAAGGACGATCCCGTGCTCGATGGATTCACCCCCTGGCCCGAGGAGTTCGCGGAGCGCTACCGGGCGGCGGGCCACTGGACCGACGAGAACCTCGGCGAGTTCCTGCGCCGGCTGGCCCGCGCCCACCCGGGCAGGACCGCCCTCGTGGCGGGCCCGCACGGATGGACCTACGCCGAGCTGGACGCGCGCGCGACCGGATGGCGGCGGGACTGCACGAGCTGGGCATCGGCACCGGCGACCGCGTCGTCGTGCAGCTGCCCAACGTGCCGGAGCTGGTGGTGCTGTTCTTCGCGCTGTTCAGGATCGGAGCCCAGCCGGTCCTGGCGCTGCCCGCCCACCGCAGCAGCGAGATCACCTACTTCTGCGAGTTCACCGAAGCGATCGCCTACGTCGTCGCGGACACGCATCTCGGGTTCGACTACCGGAAGCTGGCCGCCGACGTCGTCGCCCGCGTCCCCACCGTCAAGCACGTCCTCGTCGCGGGCGACCCGGGCGGCTTCACGGCGCTGGACGACGTCCGGAGCGAGCGCCTGCCCGAACTGCCCCGCCCCGACCCGCGGGGTGGCGCTCTTCCTGCTGTCCGGCGGCACGACCGGAGTGCCCAAGCTCGTGCCCCGCACCCACCAGGAATGGAGCTACAGCGGGCGCGCGGTGAGCGAGGCCTGCGGCTACGACGGGAGCACCGTCCACCTGGTGAACCTGCCGCTGAGCCACAACTGGCCGCTGACCCACGGGCTGCTGGCCACCTTCCACGCGGGCGGGACGCTCGTGCTGGCGCCGGGCCCGAGCCCGGACGAGGCCTTCCCCCTCATCGAGCGCGAGCGGGTGACCGAGACCGGGCTCATCCCCGGCGCGGCCCTGCTGTGGATGGAGGCCGCCGAGTGGGGGGAGTACGACATCTCCAGCCTGCGCCGCGTGACCATCGGCGGTACGAAGCTCCAGCCCGAGCTGGCCCGCCGGGTGGAACCCGCGCTCGGCTGCCGGCTCCAGCAGGCCTTCGGCATGGCGGAGGGCCTGTGCGGCTTCCACCGGCCGGACGACCCCGAGGACGTGGTCCTCATCAGCCAGGGTCTGCCCGTCTCCCCGGACGACGAGGTGCGGGTGGTGGACGAGGACGACCGCGACGTCGCCCCCGGCGAGGTGGGCCAGCTGCTGGCACGCGGGCCGTACACCACCCGCGGCTACTACCGGGCGCCCGAGCACAACGCGCGGTCGTTCACCGCGGACGGCTTCTACCGGAGCGGCGACCTGGTGCGGCTGCTGCCGACCGGGCACGTGGTCTTCGAGGGCAGGGTCAAGGACCAGATCAACCGGGGCGGCGACAAGATCGCGGCGGAGGAGGTGGAGAACCACCTCCTCGCCCACCCGCACGTCCGCGAGGTCGCCGTGGTGGGCCTGCCCGACGAGATCCTCGGCGAGCGGAGCTGCGCCTGCGTGGTCCCCCGCGGCACGCCTCCGACGCTGGTGGAGCTCACCGCGTTCCTGCGCCGGCGCGGTGTCGCGGCCTTCAAGTTCCCCGACCGGCTGGAGATCGTCGAGGCGCTCCCCGTCACCCCGCTCGGCAAGGTCAGCAAGAAGCGGCTCGCAGGCATGTTCGGCTAACAGAGGACGATTCCCATGGACCTGCCGGACATCGACCTGCCCGGATTCCTGGACGTGTACGCGAAGGCCGCCGCCCAGGCGCGCAACGACGAGAGCAGGACGCTGGCGATCTGGCGGCAGGAGATCGGCCCCGTCGACCCGGCCGAGCTGCTCGTGCCGGTGTTCGCGCGGGCGGAGCGGGCGTTCGTCTGGATGTCACCGGAGTCGAGCGTCATCGCCATGGGCGGCGTGGCCGACTTCACCGGACGCGGTCCCGGCCGTTTCGCCGACGTCCGGGCGGGCTGGGAGAGAGCCGCCCAGAACGCGGTGGCCGACGGGCCGGGCCCGCGCGGTACGCCGTCGCTGGTCGGCGGCTTCGCTTTCGCCCCGGTGCCCGGACCGCTCCCCGAGGCGCTGATGTGGGTGCCCGAGGTGCTGATCGCGCGGGACCGGGAGGGGCGGACCACGCTCGCGATCAGCGTGAGCGCCGGTCCCGGCCGCGACGAGGGCGACGTGGTGCGGGCGGTCGCCCGCGCGCTCGGCCTGCTCTCCTCCGCGGGCGGGCGGCCCTGCCCCAGCCCCCGCCTGGCCGGGACGACCGTCACGGAGGTCCCCTCCGCCGCCGAGTGGAAGGCGCTGGTCGCGCGGACGGCCGACCGGATCGGCCGCGGCGCGTTCGACAAGGCGGTGCTCTCCCGCCGGCTGCGCGTGAGCTCGCCGTGCCCCTACGACGTGCCGTCCGTGCTGGGCTCCCTGCTCGACGCGCAGCCCGGCACCACCGTATTCGCCGTCGCGGACGGCGGGCACGCCTTCGTCGGCGCCACCCCGGAGAGACTGGTCGGCCTGCACGCCGGGCGGGCCCGGTCGATGAGCCTGGCCGCCTCCCTGCCGCGCGGCGCCACCCCGGCCGAGGACGCGCGCCTGCGCGCCGCCCTGCTGGAGGACGACAAGTGCCGGCGCGAGCAGCACGTCGTCACCGCGATGCTCCGGCACGCCTTCGAGCAGGTGTGCCGGGAGGTCTCCGTGCCCGACGAGCCGCACGTGCTCGACCTGCCGAACCTGCGCCACCTGCGCAGCGGCATCGACGGGGAGATCGCCGACCCGGAGAACACCGGCGTGCTCGACCTCGTCGAGCGGCTGCACCCCACACCGGCCGTCGGCGGCCACCCCCGGCAGGCGGCGCTCGACTGGATCGCCGCGGCCGAAGGGCTCGACCGCGGCTGGTACGCCGGTCCCGTCGGCTGGATGAACACCGACCAGGAAGGGGACTTCGCCGTCGCGCTCCGCTCCGCCCACCTGCACGGGGCGACCGCCACCCTTTACGCCGGATGCGGGATCGTGGCAGGCTCCGACCCGGACGCGGAGCTCGAGGAGACCAGGCTCAAGTTCCGCCCGATGCTCGATGCCCTCGCTGCGCCCGCGGACGGGCGGACCGAGGAGGGAACCTCTTGATCGGAAAGCGCACATGAGAGGTACGTGAAGATGATCCGGATAGACGGACTGACGAAGCGCTTCGGTGACAGGACGGCGGTGGACGACCTGACGTTCACCGTCGAGCCGGGCCGGGTCACCGGCTTTCTCGGCCCGAACGGGGCGGGCAAGTCGACGACCATGAGAATGATCCTCGGCCTCGACCGGCCCGACGCCGGAAGCGTGACGGTCAACGGCCACGGCTACGTCGGCATGCCCCGGCCCATGCGTGAGGTGGGCGCCCTGCTGGACGCCCGCGCGCTGCACCGCGGACGTACGGCGCGCAACCACCTGCTCTGCCTCGCCCAGACCAACGGGATCCCGGCCGGCCGGGTGGACGAGGTGCTGGAACTGGTCGGATTGGAGTCGGTGGCGCGCAAGCGGGCCGGCGGTTTCTCCCTGGGGATGGGCCAGCGGCTCGGGATCGCGGTGGCGCTCCTCGGCGATCCGAAGGTGCTGCTGTTCGACGAGCCGGTCAACGGACTGGATCCCGAGGGCATCAAATGGATCCGCGAGCTGATGCGCGGGCTGGCGGCGGAGGACCGCACCGTCCTGGTCTCCAGCCACCTGATGAGCGAGATGGCGCAGACCGCCGACCACCTCATCGTCATCGGCAAGGGGAAGCTGATCGCGGACATCGGGATCGGCGAGTTCCTCCGGCAGGGCTCCAACGTGCTGGTGCGGGCCGACGACCGGGATCGGCTCGTCCCCCGCCTGATCGAGGCGGGCGGCGCCGTCCAGCAGGGCACCGACGGCTCCTTCATCGTCACCGGGCTGGAGACCCGGCAGATCGGCGAGGCCGCCCTGGCCGCCGGGATCGTGCTGACGGAACTGACACCGCAACGTTCACTGGAGCAGGCGTACATGGATCTGACCCGCGACAGCGTCGAGTTCCAGGCGAGCGCGGCATGAGCGCCGCCATCGTGGACACGATGCGGTCGGAGTGGACCAAGTTCCGCACGATCCCCTCCAACGTGCCGACGCTGCTGGCGACCGTCGCCGTCATGGTGGGCGCGGGCGCGCTGACCGCCAACGGCGCGAGCAAGGGCTACCAGGAGGCGGGGGCCGCGTTCGACCCCACCTACATCAGCATGTACGGCGGGTTCCTGTTCGCCCAGATCAGCGTGGGCTCGCTCGGCGTGCTGGTGGTGACCTCCGAATACGCCACCGGCATGATCCGCACGAGCATGACCGTGGTGCCGCGGCGAGGCCGGCTGCTGGCCGCCAAGATCTGGACGTTCGGCCTGATCGCCCTGGTGATGGGGGAGATCGCCGGCTTCGGCTCGTTCCTCCTGGGCCAGACCGTGATCGGCGCCGCCGGAGCCCCGTCCGCGGCGCTCGGCGACCCCGGCGTCCTGCGCGCCGTCGCCGGCATGGGAATGATCTGGGCCCTGGTGGGTCTCATCGGCGTGGCACTCGGCTGCCTGCTGCGCGACACGATGGCCGCCACGACCGTGGTGGTGGCCGTCAACTTCATCATCCCCATCATCGGGCCCCGGCTCATGCCCGCGGCCGTCGGGGACTGGGTGACCACCTACTGGCCGATCTCGGCCGGCCTCCAGGTCACCACCACCGTCCACCACGCGGAGCGGCTGGCTCCCTGGACGGGGCTCGGCCTGATGGCCGCCTGCACCGCCGCCCTGCTGATGGCGGCCTTCGCGGTGTTCCACCGGCGGGACGCCTGACGGCGGAGGTCCCGACGCCCGGCGCGGCCGCCCAGGCCCGCCGGGCGTCGCCGTGTCCCGCCCTTTCCGGGGCCGGCCGGCGTCTTTAGTGGCCCCTAGGGGTTACCCGATTTCTCCCGCTTCGCAAATAATGAGGGCTGTAAACCCTGCGGGAGGAGCTTTAAGAATGGCGCCGAATTTCGCAAACGGCCAGTGCCGGTCCTTCCGCGGCGACGGACGGCCGGATCTGTTGGTACGGAACACCGAAACCGGCGAGCTGTTCGTCCATCCGCACAGCGGGGAGTTCAACGGCACCGCGACCTTCGGCGACCCGGTGAAAATAGGCGACGGATTCGGCTGGTGGCGCTTCTTCTTCGTCCGCGCGGTCGACGCCACCGGGAACGGGCAGGCGGACATCTGCGCGTTCAGCGCCCACGAATTCGGCATCAACCCGGGCGAGAACGGGGAGCACGGGTTCTTCCTGCTGCGGAACCTCGGCGCACCGGGTGAGATCGGCCCGTTCGCCGAGCCGATCCGGGTGTCCGGCAGGCGCGACGACGGCCGGCAGTGGGAGACGATCGGGTTCGCCGACGTGACGGGCACCGGCACGGACGACACGTTCGGCCGCGGCAAGGACGCCGGCAACGTGGACGTGTTCCCCCACCGCGACCTGGGCGTCGTCCGCAACGAGACCTACGACAAGGACCCGGTGAGGCTCACCGAGGTCGACGTCGACGACCTTCCCGTCGCCATGGCCGACTTCACCGGAAACGGGGACCTCGACCTGCTGGTCCGCAGGGCCAACGGCGACCTGGCCCTGTACGAGTTCGGCGGCAGGCCGGGAACGACGGCCGAGGGCACCTGGCACACCGTCGCCCACGGCTGGCAGGACATGCGCCTGATGGCGCTCACCGACATCGACCTGGACGGGTTCCCCGATCTGCTCGGGCTGCGCCAGGACGGCACGCTCGAGGCCTACCGGCACTGCGGGGAATTCGACCCCGATCGCCCGCTCGAGCTTTTCCAGGAGCCGGTGGCCGTGGCCACCGGATTCGAGATCTACGACGTAATAAGCTGACCACTCCGTCGGAATATGGATAGGTTCAATGCAATTCGAACTCTCCTCCCGTATTTTTTCCGACGACGCGGTGGCGATCGTCGGTATATCCTGCCGGCTTCCGCAGGCCCCCGATCCCGAATCCTTCTGGCGGCTGCTCCGCGACGGCCGTGACGCCGTCACCGGGGTGCCGGCCGGCCGGTGGGACTCGCCGGAGACCCGTTCGATGCGCGGCGGTTTCATCGACGGAATCGCCGAATTCGACGCCGAGTTCTTCGGTATAGCGCCGAACGAGGCCGCGATGCTGGATCCCCAGCAGCGGCTGGTCCTGGAGCTGAGCTGGGAGGCGCTGGAGGACGCGGGCATCGTCCCGGAGAGCCTGCGCGACACCGGTACGAGCGTCTACATCGGCGCCATGGCCGGCGACTACGCCCAACTGCTCCAGGGCGACACGACCCGCCACAGCCTGACCGGCCTCAGCCGCGCCCTGCTCGCCAACCGGATCTCCTACACCCTCGGGCTGCAGGGCCCCAGCCTGACCGTCGACTCGGCGCAGTCGGCCTCGCTGACCGCCGTGCACCTGGCGTGCGAGAGCCTGCGGAACGGCGAGTCGGGACTGGCCATCGTCGGCGGCGTCAACCTCAACATCACACCCGACAGCACGCTGGCCGCGGCCAGGTTCGGCGCGCTGTCCCCCGACGGCAGGTGCTTCACCTTCGACGCGCGCGCCAACGGCTATGTGCGCGGTGAGGGCGGCGGGATCGTCGTGCTCAAGCCACTGGCCCGCGCGCTCGCCGACGGCGACCGGGTGTACTGCGTGATCGCGGGCAGCGCGGTCAACAACGACGGCGGAGGCGAGGGCCTCACCGTTCCCGACCAGCACGCCCAGGAAGAGGTCATCCGCCTGGCCTGCGAGCGGGCCGGGGTGCGCGCCGCAGACATCCAGTTCGTCGAGCTGCACGGCACGGGCACCCGGGTCGGCGACCCCATCGAGGCGCGGGCCCTCGGCGCCGCCCTCGGCACCGCGAAGGAGCCGGAGGAGCCGCTGCTCGTCGGCTCGGCCAAGACCAACGTCGCCACCTCGAGGGGGCCGCGGGGATCGTCGGTCTCCTGAAGACCGCACTGGCCATCCGCCACCGGGAGCTGCCCGCGTCGCTGAACTTCGAGACGCCCAACCCGCAGATCCCCTTCGGCGAGCTCAACCTCCGGGTCAACACGGCGCTGAGCCCGTGGCCCCGCGCCGACGCGCCGCTGCTGGCCGGGGTCAGCTCGTTCGGCATGGGCGGGACCAACTGCCACCTGGTGCTCGCCGAATGCCCGCAGGAGGAGCCCGCGCCGACCGGGCCGTCCGCATCGTCCGCGCCGTCCGCATCGTCTGTGTCATCCGTTTCGTCCGGCCCGTCGGCGTCGGCGTCGGCGTCGGCGTCGGCATCGGCGGCGTTGGCGTCGGCGTCGTCCGGGCCGTCCGCCGGACCGCTGATCGTGCCGCTGTCCGGGCAGAGCGAGGCCGCGCTGCGCGGCCAGGCCGTACGGCTGCGCGAGCATCTGCTCGCCGGCCCCGGCGCGGAACCCGCCGACATCGCCTACTCCCTGGCCACGACGCGCACGGCGTTCCCGTTCCGGGCGGCCCTCGTCGTGGACGAACCGGCGCGCCTGACCGGCGTGCTCGAGCGGCTGTCCCGGGGCGAACCCGCCGCCGAGATCGTGACGGGCCGGCCGCGCACCGGTGGGATCGCCTTCCTCTACGCGGGGCAGGGCAGCCAGCGCCGCGGCATGGGACGGGAACTGTACGGCGCCCATCCCGTCTTCGCCCGGGCCCTCGACGAGATCGCCGCCTGCTTCGAGCCCGGCCTGCTCGAGGCGATGTTCACCGATCCGGACGGGCGGCTCGACGAGACGGGGACGACCCAGCCCGCCCTCTTCGCCTTCGAGGTCGCCCTCACCCGGCTGTACGAGCACTGGGGCATCCGCCCCGACCGCCTCCTCGGCCACTCCATCGGTGAGATCGCCGCCGCGCACATCGCCGGCGTGCTGTCACTGCGGGACGCCTGCACCCTGGTCGCGGCGCGCGGCCGGCTGATGCAGAACCTGCCGGCCGGCGGCGCGATGGCCGCCGTCCAGGCCGCGGAGGAGGAGATCCTTCCCCTTCTCGACGATTCGGTGAGCATCGCCGCGGTCAACGGCCCGGACTCCGTGGTCGTCTCCGGCGCGGAGGGCCGCGTCACCGAGATCGCCGACGAGATGCGCGGGCGCGGGCGCAAGGTCCACCGGCTGCGCGTCAGCCACGCCTTCCACTCACCGCTCATGGACCCGATACTGGCGGAGTTCCGGCAGGTGGCAGAGTCGCTCGCCTACCGCGAACCGGTCATCCCGATCGTCTCCGACCTCACCGGCGCCGCCGTGTCCGGCCGGGAACTGTGCTCGCCCGACCACTGGGTCAGGCACGCGCGCGAGGCCGTCCGCTTCAGCGACGGCGTCCGTGCCCTGGCGGACGCGGGGACGAGCACGTTCGTGGAGATCGGCCCGGGCGCGGTCCTATCCGCCCTGGGACAGCAGTGCCTGCCGCCGGACGCCGACGCGCGGTTCGTCACCACGCTGCGGGACGGCCGCCCGGAACCCCTCACCGCGGGTCTCGCGCTCGCCGCCCTGCAGACCGACGGCGCGGAAGTGGACTGGGACGCGGTCCTCCCCGGCGCCCGGCGCGTCCAGCTGCCCACCTACGCCTTCCAGCGCACGCGCCACTGGCTCACCGATTCCGCCCCGCCGGCGACCTCGGCCGGGGCCGACGACGTCCAGCCGCTCGCCGGCCGCCTGGCCGGGCTGCCGGGACCGGAGCAGGAGCAGGTGCTCCTCGACCTCGTACGGACCTGCGTCGCGCTCGTGCTCGGCCACGCCACCACCGCGACCGTGGACGCCGGCACCGCCTTCAAGGCGCTCGGATTCGACTCCTACAGCGCGGTCGAACTCAGGAACAGGCTCAACGCCGCCACCGGCCTGCCGCTGCCGACCTCGCTGCTGTTCGACCACCCCACGCCGGCCGCGCTCGCCGGGTTCCTGCGCGCGGAGCTCACGGGAGACTCCGCGCCGGTGCCGGTCGTGGAACGGGCCGCCGGCCACGACGAGCCGATCGCGATCGTCGGGATGGCCTGCCGGTTCCCCGGAGGGGTCTCCTCACCGGAGGACCTGTGGGAGCTGGTGATCTCGGGCAGGGACGCGATCGGGGAGTTCCCCGTCGACCGCGGCTGGGATCTGGAGCGGCTGTACGACCCCGACCCCGACAGCCGCGGCACCTCCTACGCCCGGCACGGCGGATTCCTGTACGACGCGGCGGAGTTCGACCCCGGTTTCTTCGGCATCTCGCCGCGCGAGGCACTGGCCATGGACCCGCAGCAGCGCCTGCTGCTGGAGACCTCGTGGGAGGCGATCGAGCGGGCCGGGATCGACCCCGCCCGGTTGCGCGGAAGCCGTACCGGGGTGTTCGCCGGCGCGATGGCCCAGGACTACGGCCCGCGGCTGCACGAGGCCACCGGGAACGCCGAAGGCTACGTGCTGACCGGGACCTCCGGCAGCGTGATCTCCGGACGCGTGGCGTTCTCGTTCGGGTTCGAGGGCCCGGCGGTGACGGTGGACACGGCGTGCTCGTCGTCGCTGGTGGCGCTGCACCTGG
>NZ_CDRNDK010000206.1:0-10743 GCF_977012225.1 Planomonospora algeriensis
CCGCCCCCCCGCCCCCCCCGGCGGCCGCCCCCAGCCGCCGACGGCCGCTCCGTTCCCGACGACCGGTCTCGCCACCCGACGACCGGCCCCGCCCCTACCCCGGAGGATCGATGACCGCAGGCCGTACGGACGTCCCAGGACCGGCGATCGGCTCGGACACCGGAAGGACCCCGGTCCGCGCGGGCTGGGGCGGCGGTTCTGGATCCTGTTCTCCTCCAGCACCGTCTCCAACCTGAGCGACGGCGTGGGCAAGGTGGCGCTGCCGCTGCTGGCGGTCACCCTCACCCAGGACCCGGTGCTGGTCGCGGCGCTGTCCTCGCTGACCATCCTGCCGTGGCTGATGTTCGCGATCGTCAGCGGTGCGCTGGTGGACCGGGTCGACCGCCGCAGGGCGATGATCGCCGCCCAGCTGGTCAGGACCGTGATCGTCGGGCTGCTCGCGGCGGCGGTGCTGGCCGGGCAGGCGGCGCTGTGGATGCTCTACGCGGCCGCTTTCACGCTGGGCGCCGTCGAGACGCTCTACGACAACGCGGCCCACTCGATGACGCCCTCGGTGGTCCGGCGCGACCAGCTGGAGAAGGCCAACGGCAGGATGGAGGCCGCCTCGGTCGTCGCCGACGGCTTCCTCGGCGCCCCGCTGGCCAGTGCGCTGTTCGTCGCCGCGGCCGCGCTGCCGTTCCTGGCGAACTCGCTGGGCTTCCTGCTGGCGGGGGCGGTGCTGCTCCTGCTGCCCGGCCGGTACCGGGCCGGGCGGACGCCGGAGCGGGAGAACGCGCACGCGGATGAGCCGCAGGGCGGCAGGGCGGACGGTCCGGAGGGCGCGCAGGCGGATGAGCCGGTGGACGGCAGGGCGGACGGCAGGACGGAGGGACGGCCGCCGAACCTGCGCGCGGAGATGGCCGAGGGCCTGCGCTGGTTCTGGAACCACCGGCTGATCCGCGGGCTCACCGTGGTGGCGGGCCTGTCCGGGGCGGTGTTCCAGGCGATCATGGCGGTGATGGTGCTGTTCGTGACGGACGTGCTGGAGCTGCCCGCCGCGGCGTTCGGCTGGTTCGTGCTGGCCTCGGCCGCCGGTGGGGTGGTGGGCGGGCTGGTCGTGCCTGCACTGGTCCGCAGGTGGTCGCGGGCCGTGGTGATGGGCGTCGCGCTGACCGTCCCCGGCGCCTGCTTCGTGCTCATCGGCGCCTTCCCGTCCCCGGCGGCGCTGGCGGCCGCGATGACGCTCGGCGGCGGGGCGCTGCTGGTCTGGAACGTCCTGGTCATGTCGGTACGCCAGGCCCTGGTCCCGCCGCACCTGTTCGGCCGGGTGCTGGGGGCGATCCGCACGGTGCTGTGGGGTCTCATGCCGCTCGGCGCGCTGGGCGGCGGGCTGCTGGGCAGGGCGTACGGCCTGCAGACCCTCGCCGTCGTCTGCGGGTGCCTGCTGCTGGCGCTCATGGTGCCGCTCTCCTTGACGCTGCACCGCCACAGGGACCTGCTCCGCACGCTGAGCAGGCCGGATACTGTTGACACGTGATGTCTGATTCATCACCCTCTAGGGATTCCCCTGACGAACGACCCGGAGGAGCGAGCGTGACCGGCCTGCGTGTTCTGGCGGTGGACGACGAGCTGCCCGCGCTCGAGGACCTGGCCTACCTGCTGCGCGACGACCCCCGCATCGACGAGGTCTCCCTGGCCAGGGACGGCGCCGCGGCGCTGCGCGTACTGGACCGCGCGATCGCCGACGGGCGGCCGATCGACGCGGTCTTCCTCGACATCCGGATGCGCGGCCTGGACGGGGTGGTGCTCGGCAGATTGCTCTCGCAGTTCGCGAACCCGCCCCGGGTGGTCTTCGTGACCGCCTACGAGGAGCACGCGGTGGACGCCTTCGAGATCAAGGCGGAGGACTACCTGCTCAAACCGGTCCGCCCGGAGCGGCTGGCCGAGGCCATCCGGCGGGTCTGCGTCTCGGTGGAGCTGCCGGACGGCGGAGACGGCGGCGCGGGCCGTACCGACCCGCAGACGATCCCGGTGGAGCTCGGCGGCGTGACCCGGTTCGTCTCCAGCACCGACGTCCGCTACGTGGAGGCGCAGGGCGACTACGCCCGCCTGCACACCGCGGGCGGCAGCCACCTGGTCCGCATCCCGCTGGCGACGCTGGAGGAGCGCTGGGCCTCGGCCGGGTTCGTCCGGGTGCACCGCAGCCACCTGGTCGCGGTCAAGCACATCGACGAGCTGCACATCGACTCGGGCCGCTGCGTGGTCCGCATCGGCGAGACCGAGATCCCGGTCAGCCGCCGCCACACCCGCGAGCTGCGGGACCTGCTGGTGCGGCGCGCCCGCAAGGGCAGGCCCGAATGACGGCCGGGCGCGGCGCGGGCGACGGCGGAACCGGGCGGAACCCGGGCCGGGGCACGGGACGGAACACGGAGCGCGACACAGGGCGCGAAACGGGGCGCGAAACGGGGCGAGACACGGGGCGAGACACGGGGCGAGACACGGGGAGGGGGTCCGGCGGAGGGGGTGCGGCGGAACGGGAGACCGGGTCGCGGCGCCGCGGCGACCGCGCGCTGCGCGTGGCCGACCGGCTGGTACGGCCCGGCGAACGGCCCCGCCGGGAGGTGGTGACCAGCCCCAGGACCCAGGCGGCCCGCCGTTCCCGGTACCCCGCCACCCGGGAGATCGACGAGCAGACCCGCCTGGGCGAGGTGTACATGCGCTCCCTGGTGCGCACCCAGTTCCGGCTCGCCCTGTTCGTGTGCACCGTGCTCGCCTGCGTGGTGGGCGGACTGCCGCTGCTGTTCCTGCTCGTGCCGGAGCTGCGCGAGGTGCGGCTGCTCGGCGTGGGACTGCCCTGGGCGGTGCTCGCCGGGCTGGTCTACCCGGGGCTCGTCGCCGGGGCCTGGCTCTACGTACGGCAGGCCGAGCGCAACGAGCGCCATTTCGCCGAGCTGATGGAGCGGCAGTGACCGCGGAGCCGGAGTGAACACCGCCTACGGAGTCTCGGCGGTCGTCGTCGTGGTGCTGGCCGCCATCCTCATCGGGATCTTCGGCCTCCGGCTGTCGCGCACGACCTCCGACTTCTACGTGGCCTCCCGTACGGTCTCGCCGCTGTGGAACGCCTCCGCGATCGGCGGGGAGTACCTGTCGGCCGCCTCCTTCCTCGGCATCGCCGGGCTGATCCTGGCCTACGGCGCCGACATGCTCTGGCTGCCGGTCGGCTGGACGGGCGGCTACCTGGTGCTGCTGGTGCTGGTCTCCGCGCCGCTGCGCCGGTCGGGCGCCTACACGCTCCCGGACTTCGCCGAGGCCCGCCTGGAGTCGATGATCGTGCGCCGCAGCGCCAGCGTGCTCGTGGTGCTGATCGGCTGGCTGTACCTCATGCCGCAGTTCCAGAGCGCCGGGCTGGTGCTGCGCACGATCACCGGTGCGCCGGTCTGGGCCGGCGGCCTGCTGGTGGCCGTCGTCGTCGCGGTCAACGTGCTCTCCGGCGGCATGCGCTCCATCACGTTCGTGCAGGCCTTCCAGTACTGGCTCAAACTCACCGCGCTCGCGCTGCCGGTGGTCTTCCTGCTGCTGGCCTGGCGGGCGGACGGCGCCCCCGCACCGGGCGGGGAGACACCCCCGCTCTTCGCCGAGCGGACCACGGTCACCGTCGCCGTGGACGTCACCGTGCGGGTGACCGAGCCGGTCGCGGTGACCGTCACCGGCCGCCTGGACGGACGCCCCCTCGACCGGGCGCGGATCACGCTGACCCCCGGTCCGCACACCGTCGCCCACGAGACGACGATCACCTTCCCGGCGGGCGCCGCCGTGCCGCACGCCGAGAACCTGCCCGCGCTCACCGACCGGCAGTGGGCGCTGCCGCTGGAGAGCAGGGACTACCCGCTGTACTCGACCTACTCGCTGATCCTGGCGACCTTCCTGGGCACCATGGGCCTGCCGCACGTGCTGGTGCGTTTCTACACCAACCCCGACGGCCGGGCGGCCCGCCGTACCACGCTGGTGGTGCTCTCACTGCTCGGCGCCTTCTACCTGCTGCCGGCGGTCTACGGCGCGCTCGGCCGGATCTACGCCCCCGAGCTGCTGATGACCGGCCGTACCGACGCGGTGGTGCTGACCCTGCCGGGCCGCCTGGTCGGCGGTACGGCGGGCGACCTGCTCTCGGCGCTGGTGACGGCGGGGGCGTTCGCCGCTTTCCTGTCCACCTCGTCGGGGCTCACGATCTCGGTGGCCGGGGTGATCGGACAGGACATCCTGCGCGGCGGGGTGCGCTCGTTCCGGCTGGCGACGGTGCTGGCGGTGGTCGTCCCGCTGGCGCTGGCCACCGCGGCGCGCTCGCTGCCGGTGGCGGACGTGGTGGGCCTGGCGTTCGCGGTCGCCGCCTCGTCGTTCTGCCCCCTGCTGGTCCTCGGTATCTGGTGGCGGCGGTTCACCGACGCGGGCGCGATGGCGGGGCTGCTGACCGGCGGGGGGCTGGCCTGCGCGGCGGTGCTCGCCACGATCGTCGGCGGACCCCACACGGGTCTGACCGGGGCGCTGCTGGCCCAGCCGGCCGCGTGGACCGTCCCGATCGCGTTCCTCGTCATGGTCGTCGTCTCCCTGCTGACGCCCGGCCGGATCCCGAAGGGCGTGGCCCGCACGATGGTGCGCCTGCACACCCCCGAGACGCTGAAGGTGGACCGCGGGGACTGGCGCCCCAGGGGAACGTGAGGCGTCCGGGCCGATGACCGGGCCCATGTGCCGTTCGGCGCGCGGGAAGGACCTTTCGCCGCAGGCCGTACCCAGCTGAACGCGGCCGGGCGGCGGCTGGGCGAAGAGCGCGTGCGGGGGTCTCCTCGCGGGGTGCCCGCCGCTCCTACGGTAGCCGTGATCCAGATCACATTCGTGGGAGGTCTCCCCCTTGACCACCAGACAACATGACGCATCGGTTTACGAACAGGTGCAGGCGAGCGAGCAGTTCCAGGACCTGAAGCGCCGCTTCCGCGCCTGGACGTTCCCCATGACCGCAGCCTTTCTCGCGTGGTACCTGCTTTACGTGGTGTTGTCCGGCTGGGCGCGCGACTTCATGGGCGCCAAGGTGCTGGGCAACATCAACGTCGCCCTGATCTTCGGCTTCCTGCAGTTCGTCTCCACGTTCGGCATCGCCTGGGCCTACTCCCGGCACATGGAGAAGAAGATCGACCCGATCGCCGACGAGATCCGCCACGAGATCGAGGGGCGGACCGAATGAGCTCCCAGACCCTGTCGACCATCCTGTTCCTGGTCTTCGTCGCCGCGACGCTGGGCATCACGTTCTGGGCCAGCCGGCAGACCAAGACCGCCGCCGACTACTACGCCGGCGGCCGGTCCTTCAGCGGCGCGCAGAACGGCCTGGCGATCGGCGGCGACTACATGTCGGCCGCCAGCTTCCTGGGCATCGCAGGCATCATCGCCCTCTCGGGCTACGACGGCTTCCTCTACTCGATCGGCTTCCTCGTCGCCTGGCTGGTGGCGCTGCTGCTGGTCGCGGAGCTGATGCGCAACTCCGGCAAGTTCACCATGGCCGACGTGCTGGCCTTCCGGATGAGCCCGCGCCCGGTCCGCACCGCGGCGGGCGTCTCCACCATCGTCGTGTCGATCTTCTACCTGCTGGCCCAGATGGTCGGCGCGGGCGCGCTGGTCGGCCTGCTGCTCGGCATCGAGGGCGAGGCGGCCAAGGCGTGGACGATCGTCGGCGTCGGCATCCTGATGATCATCTATGTGGTCATCGGCGGCATGAAGGGCACCACCTGGGTGCAGATCGTCAAGGCCGTGCTGCTGATGAGCGGCGCGACCCTGGTCACCCTGCTGGTCCTGGGCAAGTACGGCTTCAACCTCTCCTCGCTGCTCGGTGAGGCCGCCGCCAAGAGCGGCAAGGGCGCCGCGTTCCTGGAGCCCGGCCTGAAGTACGGCACCGAGGCGCAGGGCCTGGCGGGCAAGCTCGACCTGATCAGTCTCGGTCTGGCCCTGGTGCTCGGCACCGCGGGCCTGCCGCACATCCTGATCCGCTTCTACACCGTGCCCACCGCGAAGGAGGCCAGGAAGTCGGTTCTGTGGGGCATCGGCATCATCGGCACCTTCTACCTGCTCACCCTCGTGCTGGGCTTCGGCGCGGCGGCGCTGGTCGGCGGCGAGGCGATCCTGGCGCAGGACAAGGCGGGCAACACCGCGGCGCCGCAGCTCGCCCTGGCGATCGGTACGGCGATCTTCGGAGACGTGGGCGGCACGATCCTGCTGGCCGTCATCGCGGCGGTCGCGTTCGCCACCATCCTGGCGGTCGTGGCCGGCCTGACGCTGGCCTCCAGCTCGTCCTTCGCCCACGACCTGTACGCGCACGTCTTCAAGCGCGGCAACGTCACCGACAAGGAGGAGGTCCTGGTCGCCCGGATCTCCGCCTTCGTCATCGGCGCGTTCTCCATCGGGCTCGGCATCCTCGCGCAGGGGCAGAACGTGGCCTTCCTGGTCGCCCTGGCCTTCGCCGTGGCCGCCTCGGGCAACCTGCCGGCGATCCTCTACAGCCTGTTCTGGAAGGACTTCAACACCACGGGCGCGACCTCGGCCATCTACGGCGGCCTGATCTCCGCGCTCGTCCTGGTGGTCTTCTCGCCGGTGGTGTCGGGCGGCCCGACCTCGCTCTTCCCGAACGCGGACTTCTCCTGGTTCCCGCTGAGCAACCCGGGCCTGCTCTCGATCCCGATCGGCTTCCTGGCCGGCTGGATCGGCACCAAGCTCAGCAAGGAGTACAACGCGGCCAAGTACGCCGAGATCGAGGTCCGCTCGCTCACCGGCGTCGGCGCCGAGCAGGCCGCCGAGCACTAGCCCGGCGCACCGGACGTCCGGTGGTCCCCGCCGCGGGGACCGCCGGACGGGTCCCGGGTCCCACCGAAGGGCCCGGCCGCCTCGGGGCGGCCGGGCCCTCCACCGTCCCGCAGCGGCCGGGTCCCGGCCGTCCTCGCGACGGTCTCCTAACGGGAGGCCTCGTCCAGCAGGGTGAGCTCCTCGTCGGTCAGCTTCACGTCGGCGACCGCGAGCAGCGGCCGGAGCTGCTCGACGTCGCGGGCGCTGGCGATCGGCGCCGCGACCGTGGGCTGGGCCGCCAGCCAGGCGAGCGCGATCGTGGCCGGGACCGCGCCGTGCGCGGCGGCCACCTCGTCCAGCGCGGCGAGGACCCGCGGACCGCGCTCGGTCGCGAGGTACTCCGACGCCTTGCCCGCCCGCGGGCTGTCCACCTCGACCCCCGGCCGGTACTTCCCGGTCAGGAAGCCTCTGGCCAGGCCGAAGTACGGCGTGCTGGTCAGGCAGCCCTCGACGACCGCGTCGCGCAGCGCCCCCTCGTAGCCGCGCTCCATCAGGTTGTAGTGCTGCTGGAGCACCCCGTAGCGGGCCAGGCCGTTCTGGTCGGAGATCTCCAGTGCCTCGGCCAGCCGGCCGGCGTCGTAGTTCGAGGCGCCGATGTTGCGGACCTTGCCTTCGCGGACCAGGGCGTCGAACGCCTCCAGGGTCTCCTCCAGCGGAGTCCCCGGGTCGTCGAAGTGCGCCCAGTACAGGTCGATGTGGTCGGTGCGCAGCCGCCGCAGCGAGTCCTCCGCGGCGGCGCGGATGTTCGCCGCAGAGAGCCCTTCGCGGGTCGAGAGGGAGCCGACCTTGGTGGCCACCACCATCCGGTCGCGGTTGCCCCGGGAGGCCATCCACTCGCCGATGATCGTCTCCGATTCGCCGCCGACATGGCCCGGGACCCACTCGGAGTAGGCGTCCGCGGTGTCGATGAAGTTGCCGCCCGCCTCGGCGTAGGCGTCCAGGACGGCGAAGGAGGCGTCCCGGTCGGCGGTCCAGCCGAAAACGTTGCCGCCCAGGCAGAGCGGGAAGAGGTTCAGCTCAGAAAGGCTCATGCCAGCCACTCTATTCCCCGGCGTTCACTCACTTCCTGAGCATCATGGGAGATCGTCCCGGGATTAGCATGTGCCGGGTCGGCGCACGGGCGGAGGCGGCTCGCATGGCACCCGGTTCACGGCTACGAGGGCTCTTCGTCGGGGCCGTGGTCGTCACCGGGCTGTTCGTCCTGGTGGTCGCCGCGACGATCGCACTGATCACCAGCGGGCACCGCCCGGCCGCCGAGCCCACGGCGACCCCCGCCACCGGGAATCCGCGGGCGAGCGCGACCCCGCGGCCCCCGCAGGAGCCCGAGGGGATCGAGGTGCTCAGGGAGCGGCGGCTGGACGGGCGCCGGATGGACCTGACCCTGCGCTCGGCCGCGCTGGACGACGTCACCACGGTGCGGCTGCTGCTGCCCGAGGGCTGGTCGGCCGGCTCCGGCCGGACCTGGCCCAGCCTCTGGCTGCTCCACGGCGGCCTGGACGACCACCGGGGTTGGTCGAGGTCGGACGTCGAGCGGCTGACCGCGGACGCCCCGGTGATCGTCGTGATGCCCGACGGCGGCAGGTGCGGCAGCTACTCCGACTGGTACAACGGCGGCCGCGGCGGACCGCCCCGGTGGGCCACCCACCACCTGAAGGAGCTGCTGCCCCTGCTGGAGAGCCGGTACGGCGCGGGCGGCGACCGGGCGATCGCCGGATACTCGATGGGCGGTCAGGGAGCGATGCTCTACGCCGCGACCGGCGGGTTCAAGGCCGCGGCCTCCTTCAGCGGCGCAGTGCACACGCTGCTGCCCGGCGTCGACATCGCCGTCATGCTCGGCACCACCGCCGGCTGCTTCGGCACCGACTGGAAGCGCATCTGGGGCGACCCGCGCGGAGACCGGAAGGTCTGGGAGGAGCACAACCCCTACCACCGGGCCGCCGAGCTGCGCGGGGTCCGCCTCTACGTGGCCGCCGGCGACGGGCGCGCGCGGCCGGGCGAGCTGTTCGGCGACGTCACCGAGGAACTGGCCCGCAAGGCGGCCACCGCCTTCGCCGACCGGCTCGACGAGCTGGGCATCCCGGCCGAGACGCACTTCTACCGGGGCAGGCACGACATGACCTACTGGAACAGGGAGCTGCGCCGGGCGCTGCCCATGCTGCTGTCCTCCGTCGGAGCCGGTGACTGAGCGCGTACGGCCCTGTTCCCCCGGCGACATGGAATCCGCCCGGCCCGTGAGGTTATCGTCGGGCTGTGGGAGGACTCCGTCACCGTGCCAGGAGATCGCGGCGCCCCGGCGGGACGGGGGAGCCGGACACGCGCGCCCGCATCCTGGACGCCGCCGAGGAGCTGTTCGCCCGCCACGGCTACGAGGCGACCCCCACGGCGGAGATCGCCCGCCTGGCGGACGTCCCCAAGGGGCTCGTCTTCCACTACTTCCCCCGGAAGATCGACGTGCTGGTCGCACTGGTCGACGAGCGCACGCTGGTGGAGGAGTCCCCGGAGGTGGAGGCCGACCCCGGTGACGCGGCGGGCGCCCTGTCCCGGCTCGCCCGCCGCCTGCCGATCAGGGCCTCCCCGGCCATGCGGCGCATCCTGTTCCGCGAGGCCGACACGCACGGCTCGGTCCGCGCCCGGCTCGGCCACCTCAACGGCGAGATCATCCGCCGGGCCCGGTTCGCGCTGGAGCTGGCGCTGCCGGGCGCCCGCGGCGACGCCGCCCGGCTGGAGGTCGCGGCGGTCACCTTCGCCGCCGTCCTGCTCCACCAGGAGAACCTCTGCCAGCTCACCGGCCACCACATCGACCCGACGCGGTGGCCGAGCTGATCGTGCACGCCCTGGCGTGACGGCCGGGCCCTCCCTCCCGTTCCCGGGCGGGAGGAAGGGTCCGGCACGCGGGCGCGCGGCTCAGACCGGGCTCGGCTCGGCGGCCGCAGCCGAGGCCGGGGCGGGAGCGGGGGCAGGGGCAGGAACGGGAGCAGGAACGGGAGCGGGACCGGCCAGTTCCACCAGCTCGTCCATCGCCTCCTGGAGGTGGCCCATCAGCCGCCAGACGTCCTCGACCCGGTCCGGGCAGGCGACGATGCCGAAGTCGAGCGATCCGTCGTAGGAGAAGCAGGTGATGCTGAGCCCGCCGGTCGCGTCGCTGAGCACCGACAGCGGGTGGTAGCCGAGCACCCGGGCCCCGCACAGGTACAGGGGGAACTGCGGCCCCGGCACGTTGGAGACGATCAGGTTGACCGGCGGGGCCCCCATCGAGGCCAGCCGGAAGAGCGCGGGGGTGGCCAGGGCCGTCACCGGCGCGGGCACCATCGAGGTCAGCTCGCTGGGCCAGGCCGACGGGGAGCCGGCGAAGCGGCGCTTGGCGGTGCGCATCGCCGCTCCCACGGCCTGCAGCCGCTCCCGGGGGCAGGCGACGTCGGTCGGCATCGGCGTGATCATGGCGGAGATCTGGTTGCCGACGGCGCCCTGCCCGCTCCGACCCTCCTGACCGTCCCGATCGCTCCGGCCGCGTGCCGTACGGACCGAGACCGGGACCGCCGCGATCAGCGGCCGGTCCGGGAGCGCGCCGCGCTCCTCGAGCCAGGAGCGCAGCGCCGAGGCGCACAGGGCCATGACCACGTCGTTGACGCTGATCCCGGACGACCTGGCCACCCGCCGGACGTCGGCCAGCGGGACGGAACCGTAGGAGAAGCGCCGGCGGGCGCTGATCGGGCCGTTGAACGGGGTGCGCGGCGCCGCCAGCGAGGGCAGCGCGGGCAGGTCCCTGGTCGTCCCCCGGAGCATCCGGGTCGTGGCGGCCACCAGGCGGGCGCCCGGCAGGGTGGCGGCGAGCGGGATCGCGTCGAGGTCGGCCGCGGCCCGGCCCAGGGAGCGCAGCGCCCGCAG
>NZ_CDRNDK010000207.1:0-10679 GCF_977012225.1 Planomonospora algeriensis
ACCGGCTCCCGCCCGGGGTCACCGGGGACCGCGCCTCCGGGGACCTGCCCGGGAGCGCCGGACGGCGGCGCGCCGGGGACCGGTCCCGGAACCGGCCGGGTCCCGGAGCCGGGCGGACCGGAGGGAACAGGTGGAGGTCCCTGCGGCTCCGGCGTCCCACCGGGTCCCGAGTGCTTCCCCATCGTCATATCCCCGCGTTCTCCACGTGTGCTGGCGCGAGCCTACCGATCTCCGCAGAGAGTACGTAATCAGCCGGTAAAGGCCGGTTGAGAGAACCCGATGAGCTGCGGCCGTTGACAGATCGTCGCCAAGGCCGCTCGATTCCTTCCACCCTGGGCATGGTGGCCGCTTCCCCGGGAACGCAGAGTGAAGGAGGACCGCAGGCGGCGAACCCCTGGAGGAGTCGTGAGGATCGCAGTTCCCCGAGAGGTCAAGAACCACGAGTACCGCGTGGCGCTCACCCCGGCCGGAACCCACGAGTTCGTCCGGCAGGGCCACCGGGTCTTCGTGGAGAAGGACGCCGGGGCCGGGTCGTCCATCCCCGACTCCTCCTTCGAGAGCGCCGGCGCGACCATCGTGGACTCGGCCGACGAGGTGTGGGCGGAGGGCGAGCTCATCCTGAAGGTGAAGGAGCCCGTTCCCGAGGAGTACCACCGGATGCGCAAGGGACAGGTCCTGTTCACCTACCTGCACCTGGCCGCCTCCGAGGGCTGCACCCGCGCCATGCTGGACGCCGGGGTCACGGGCGTCGCCTACGAGACCGTGCAGACCCCCGACGGCCGCCTGCCGCTGCTGGCGCCGATGTCGGAGGTGGCGGGACGGCTCGCCCCGCAGGTGGGGGCGTACCACCTGATGCGGCAGGGCGGCGGGCGCGGCGTGCTCATGGGCGGGGTGCCGGGCGTGCACGCGGCCAGGGTGGTGGTGATCGGCGCGGGGGTGTCCGGCATGAACGCCGCCGTCATCGCGCTGGGCATGCACGCCGAGGTGGTGCTGCTGGACAGGAGCATCGACCGGCTCCGCCAGGCCGACGCCGTCTACCGGGGCCACTGCCGTACGATCGCCTCGAACATCTACGAGATCGAGCGTGCCGTCCTGGAGGCCGACCTGGTCATCGGCGCCGTGCTGGTGCCCGGCGCGAAGGCCCCCACCCTGGTCACCAACGAACTCGTCAGCCGGATGCGGCCCGGTTCGGTCCTGGTGGACATCTCCATCGACCAGGGCGGCTGTTTCGAGGACTCCCGGCCGACCACCCACGCCGACCCCACCTACCGTGTGCACGGCTCGGTGTTCTACTGCGTGGCCAACATGCCGGGCGCGGTCCCGCACACCTCGACCTACGCGCTGACCAACGTGACCCTGCCCTACGCCCTGTCCATCGCAGAGCTGGGCTGGCGGGAGGCGTTGCGCCGCGACCCGTCGCTGGCGCTGGGCCTGAACACGCACGAGGGGCACCTGACCAACCGGCCCGTGGCCGAGACGCACGGGCTGGAGGCGGTGCCCCTGGAGCGGATCCTCCCCTGACGACTCGGCGGCTTCGGTCAGCGCCCGGCGGCGGAGGAGACCGCGTCCGGGTCGCGGCGGTCGTCGCGGCGGTTGGCGTACACGCTCGTGGCCGTGACCGTGGCCAGGACGCCGATGATGACCCCCAGCGAGACCGGGGTGGGGATCTCCGGGAGCCACGTCCAGATGCCGTGCGCCCAGTGCAGGATGAGCTTGACCCCGATGAAGGCCAGGATGACGCTGAGCCCGTGGTTGAGGTGGCGCAGCTTCGTCAGGACGCCCTGCAGGACGAAGTAGAGCGCCCGCAGGCCCAGCAGGGCGAAGGCGTTCGTGGCGAAGACGATGTACGGATCCTCCGTCACGCCGTACACCGCGGGCACAGAGTCGACGGCGAAGACGATGTCGGTGGCGAAGACGGCCACGACGGCCAGCGCGAGCGGGGTGAGGGCGCGGCGGCCTCCCTCGCGGACCACCATGCGGAAACCCCGGTAGTCATCGGTGACCGGCATGAAGCGCCGCAGCAGCCGGACCGTGCGCATGGAGGAGATGTCGACCTCCTGCTCGTGCCCGCCCAGCGCGTCCCGGAGGATCTTCACCGCGGTGACGATCAGCACCCCGCCGAAGAGCAGGAACGCCCAGGTGCCGCTCTGCAGGACGGCCGCCCCGAGCGCGATGAAGACCACGCGCAGTACCAGCGCCCCGACGATGCCGTACAGCAGGACCCGCTGGGCCAGGGCCGCCGGGACCGCGAAGGCGGCCAGCAGCAGCATGAACACGAACAGGTTGTCCACCGACAGCGACTTCTCCACCACGTAGCCGGTGAAGAACTCCACCGACACGGTGGAGCCGTGGTCCACCCAGAGGTAGACGCCGAAGACGAGGGGCAGCGCCAGGTAGAAGACCGACCAGCCGACCGCCTCGCGCATCCGCACCTCGTGCGGGCGCCGGGTCAGCAGGGAGTCGAGCGCGAACAGCAGCAGCAGGACGATGACACTGATCGTCCACATCCCCGGCGAGCCGATCGTCTGAAGATCTGCTGCGAGCATGCCTGCCTCAACGGGCATGACGTCTCCTCGAACGTGCGTGATCGTTCGAGGTCTCCTTCACCCGCGTGGGCGGCCGCCCGAGGATGCTCTGGGGCATCCGTATTGACCGGGCCGGCGCTTGGGAAGTACTCCCCTCGCCCACCAGGCTAGAGCACACCTGGGGGTTGTCAACGCGGACCCCGGCCGTCCGGCGGCGGCCCGGGTCTCCGGGGCCGCTCTCTCCCGTGGGAAGCCCGGCCGGAGCGACCGGGCCGGCCCGGAGACGGAGAGGACGGCGCGGGTCCTCCGCAGCCGCCCTCATCCGCCTCCCGGGGCCGCCCGGGTCAGGACGTTGGCGTGGCGCTCGGCGCCGGGGTCGCGGTCGGGTCCTCGTGCGGCGCCGCCGAAGGGCTCGGGCTGGCCGTCGGGATCGGCTGCTCGGCGGTCGTGGTGGTCACGTCGCTGTCGCAGGAGGCGCCCAGCTCGGGCGTCTCGGGACCCTGCTTGTACTTGGCGATGAACTTGGGCAGGCGCGGGTCGTCGGCGCCGTTCAGCCTGAGCTGCTTGTTCCAGGCGCTGACCACGACCTTGGCGGGCAGGCCGGGGTACGGGCTCAGCAGCATGTAGTCCTTGGAGGCCAGCTCCTTGAGGATGTCCAGCTGGTCCTTGGGCAGGTCCGGCTGATAGGTGATCCACACGGCGCCGTGCTCCATCGAGTGCACGGCGTTCTCGTTGTTGATCGGCGCATCGTAGATCCCGCAGTTCTGCCAGGCGGGGTGGTGCTCCCCGCCCATCGGCGGGTTCTCCTTGTAGGAGACCTTGGTCTGGACGTGGAGGCTACCGGGGTACTTGGCGCTGGTGACCGCGTCCAGCGAGGTCTTGCCCGCCTGGTCGACCAGGTAGAAGCCGACCAGCCCGACGAGCAGGAGGATGACGAGGCCTCCGCCGCCCCACATCATCAGAGCGGTCTTGCGCTCTTTGGCCTTCTGATCCGCGCGCATCCTGGCGAGCGTCTCCCGCCGCGCCTGCGCCTTGTCCTTTGACATCGATCCTCCACCCGGCAACCAGCTCCGGGTCACCTTATGCCCTAGTGGCGTATGTGGAGAATAAGGGATGCGAGGGACGTGACACCGCGGGGTCGGCCGGGATGAGTAGGCTTGGCGGGCAATGGAGAATCCCGTCGGCAGCACTCCGAACCCCAGGCGGCGCCTGATCGTCGCCGCGGCTCTGGCCTGCCTCGTCGCGCTCGCCGCCGCGGTGCTCGTCCTGGGCCGGACCGGTGAGCCCACCGACGCCTCCGCCGAGGCCGGGTTCGCCCGCGACATGGCCTCCCACCACGCCCAGGCGGTGGAGATGTCGTTCATCGCCAGGGACGGCAGCTCCGATGACGCGCTCCGCCTGCTCGCCTACGACATCATCGTCACGCAGACCGCCCAGCGCGGCATGTTCATGGGCTGGCTGCAGCAGTGGGAGCTCGGCCAGGCGACCGAGCGGCCGTCGATGGCCTGGATGGCCGGTCACGGTCACGGCGGTACGGCCGGCGTCCCGGCCGCCATGCCGGGCATGGCGAGCGCGGCGGAGCTCGACCGGCTCCGCAAGGCGACCGGCAGGGAGCAGGAGATCCTCTTCCTCCAGCTCATGATCCGCCACCACGAGGGCGGAGTGCAGATGGCGGAGGCCCTGCTGAAGCTCTCCGATCGTGACGAGGTGGTCACGATGGCGCGGCACATCGTGAACACGCAGGACGGAGAGATCAAACTGATGACGGACATGCTGAAGCAGCGGGGTGCCCAGCCGCTGCCGTCCATACGGCAATGAGTCAGGCATACATGTGAATAGCGTCAGCGTGTTCCCTGCGCGGCCGGATTCCGGCCGGGGCGGCATGGCGGAACCGATCTGGCCGGAGGAGACTTAAGTGGTGAACGACGAGCCGGAGAACCGCCTGGAGGTGAGCATCTCCGCCGAGGTCGAGATGGGGCAGTACGCCAACTTCGCCTCGGTGTGGCACACCCAGGATGGTTTCGTCCTGGACTTCGCGGTGATCACCAGACCGCCCCAGCTGGCCAACGACCCTTCGTCGGGCCAGCATTTCGTCAGCGTGCCGACCCGGATCGTCAGCCGGATCCGCATCCCCCCGAGCCAGGTGTTCGAGCTGATGAAGGCTCTGGAGCAGCAGCTCACCCAGTACGAGCAGGAGACGGGCCACAAGCACTGACCACGCGGATCCGTCCGCGGCCGGTCCGGGGACCGCTCCGGCCCTCGGACCGGGCCCCGGCTGGGGCGGTCATCCGTGTCTCCGGCCGAGCTGCGGCCCGGCCGGAGACACGGCCTCAGGTCAGGCCGATCGCCTCAAGTCAGGCCGATCGCCCGGCGGGCGGCCGCCAGGACCTCCGAGGCGCGCCCGGCCGCCCGGGCGGCGTGCTCCTCCAGGATCCGGTCGAGTTCCGCCGGATCGGCCGAGAGCTCGTCGAAACGCCGCCGGATCGGGACCAGCGTCTCGGTGACCGCCTCGGCCGCGTCCTTCTTGAGCGCGCCGTAGGAGGGGTAGGAGAGCGACTCGACCGGCCGCCCGGTGCAGGCGGCGAGCAGGGCGAGCAGGTTCGACACCCCCGGTTTCGCCGCCGGGTCGTGGCGGACCTCCGTACCGGAGTCGGTGACCGCCCGCATGATCTTGCGCCGGACGTCGGCCGGCTCGTCCAGCAGGTGGACCGTCCCCGCGGCGGAGCCGTCGGACTTGCCCATCTTGGCGGTGGGCTCGGCCAGGTCCATGACGCGGGCGGCCAGGCGCGGGTGCACGGCCTCGGGGACCGTGAAGGTCTCGCCGTACAGGTGGTTGAAGCGCAGGGCCAGGTCCCGGGTGAGCTCGACGTGCTGGCGTTGGTCCTCACCCACCGGGACCAGGTCCGCCCGGTGCAGCAGGATGTCGGCCGCCATGAGGGCGGGGTAGGTCAGCAGCGAGAGCCGTACCTCCTCCTGTGCTGCGGACTTCTCCTTGAACTGGATCATCCGGCGCATCTCGCCGTAGTGGGCGGTGCTCTCCAGCAGGTAGGCCAGCTCCGTGTGGGCGGGCACCCGCGACTGCACGTAGACCCCGGAGCGGTCCAGGCCGCAGGCGAGCAGCAGGGTCGCCGCCTCGCGGGTGCGGGCGCGCAGCCGTCCGGGGTCGTGCCTGATCGTCAGGGCGTGCAGGTCGGCGACGGCGTAGACGCAATCGGCCTCGTCCTGGAGCCGTACGGCGGGCAGGATCGCGCCGAGGTAGTTGCCGAGGGTCAGCCGGCCGGTCGGCTTGAACGCGGAGAAGACGCGTTTGGTCATGGTGGGTCCCTTCCTTCGGTGAGGGACCGCCGGGCCACCGGCCGCGGGAAGAAGAAAAAGGCCGCCGGTGAACGGCGGCCGTTTTTCGTGCGCAGTCAGGGCTGGCTAGCGGGTCCGCCGGAAGGCGGCCCGCCACAGACCCGGACTGCGGTGATTCATGCCGGGAATTGTACTTCCTCCGCGACGGCGGCGGCGAAGGCGTCGACGTCGGCCTCGGTGGTGTCGAACGCGGTCATCCAGCGGACCTCGCCGGTGGCCTCGTTCCAGGTGTAGAAGCGGAAGCGCTTCTGCAGCCGCTCGGTGGCGTCCCCCGGCAGGATCGCGAAGACCGCGTTGGCCTCGACCGGGCGCGGGATCTCCACGCCGGGCACGTCCCGGACGGCGTCGGCGAGCCGCCGGGCCATCGCGTTGGCGTTGCGGGCGTTGCGCAGCCACAGGTCCCCGGCGAGCAGCGCCTCGA
Source organism: Planomonospora algeriensis (assembly GCF_977012225.1). Lineage (NCBI taxonomy): Bacteria > Bacillati > Actinomycetota > Actinomycetes > Streptosporangiales > Streptosporangiaceae > Planomonospora > Planomonospora algeriensis. The sequence goes on from NZ_CDRNDK010000207.1 coordinate 6,301, forward strand.
ACTGCACCGAGACGAACCGCATCTTGGAGGCCAGCTGCATCGCGCTCTTGCGCAGGTAGCGCAGGCCGCGCACGGCGTCCGGGTTCAGCACCACGACGGCCTCGCCGAACATCATCCCGGCCTTGGTCCCGCCGAAGGAGAGCACGTCCACCCCGGCGTCCGCGGTGAAGGCGCGCAGTGGCACGTCCAGCGCGGCGGCGGCGTTGGTGATCCGGGCGCCGTCGAGGTGGACGAGCATGCCGAGCCCGTGGGCGTGCTCGCAGATCGCCCTGATCTCCTCCGGCGTGTAGAGCGTGCCCAGCTCGGTCGTCTGCGTGATCGAGACGACCTTCGGCTGGGCGCGGTGCTCGTCGCCGAAGCCCCAGGCCTGCCGGTCGATCAGCTCGGGGGTGAGCTTGCCGTCCGGGGTGGCCACGGGCAGCAGCTTGAGCCCCGCCGTACGCTCCGGCGCGCGCCCTCGTCGGTGTGGATGTGCGCCGACTCGGCGCAGACCACGGCCTCCCAGTGCGCGGTCATCGCGCGCAGCGCGACCACGTTGGCGCCGGTGCCGTTGAACACCGGCCAGGCCTGGGCGGCCGGGCCGAAGTGGGCGCGGAAGACCTCCTGCAGGGCCTCGGTGTAGACGTCGTCGCCGTAGGCGGTCTGGTGCCCGCCGTTGGCGAGCGCGATCGCGGCGAGGATCTCCGGGTGGACTCCGGCGTAGTTGTCGCTGGCGAAGCCCTTCACCGCCGGGTCGTGCCTGCGGACGGCGCCGGTCGGCGCGGCGTCCGCGATCCCGGTCACCGCGCCCGTGGTCGCGTCCGTGGTCGCGTCCGTGGTCGCGCTCGCCGTGGTCGTGTCCGTGGTCTCGTCCGTCACTGCGTCAGGTCCATTCGGGTGCCGTTGGCCTCGGTGTCCCACAGGCCCTCGATCGCCGCGGCGAGGTCGTCGACGTCGGTGAAGCCGGGGAACTTCCTGTCGGGGTCCGCCGCGCGCATGCCCTCGTGCACGAGCGCCTTGACGACCAGGATGTTCGCGGTCGCGCCGGTCCCCTCCAGGGCGTCGGCGAAGGCCAGGGTCCAGGCCTCGGCGGCGGCCTTGGCGGTGCCGTACGCCGCGTTGCCCTGGGTGGGCCGCTCGGCGGCCTTGGCGGAGACGATCGCGAACCGGCCCCGCCCGCTCTCCTTGAGCAGCGGCTCGAAGGCCAGGGTGACGTGCTGGAGGGTGCGCACCAGCAGGTCGTGCAGGAGGTCCCAGTCCTCCAGCTTCGTCTCGGCGAAGGTCTTCGACCCGCGCCAGCCGCCGACCAGGTGCACCAGGCCGTCGACGCGGCCGTGCTCGGCCCGGACGTCCGCGGCGAGCCTCCGTACGGCCTCGAAGTCGAGCAGGTCGACCGCGAGCGTGCCGTCGGCGCCGGACTTGTCCACGCCGATGACGGTGTGGCCGGAGGCGGTGAAGCGGCGGACGGCGGCCTGGCCCGCGGGGCCCGCCGCGCCCGCGATGATGATGATCATGCTCGGATCCCCTTCGTGGAGTCGACGACCTCGCCGAGCTTACGGCGCAGGGCCTCGTAGAACATGCTCAGCGGGAACTCGTCGGGCAGCACCGCGTCCACCACCGCCTTCGGGAAGCCGTCCGCGGGCAGGGCGTCCACGCCCTTCGCCCAGACCGAGGCCGGGTGCGGCTCGACGTAGGCGGCGACGAGCTCGTGCGCGGCCAGCCAGTGGGCCAGCTTGGAGCGGTCGATGCCGTCGCGGTAGAGCTTCTCCACCTCGCCGCGCAGGTCGGCCACGCCCCCGGCGAGCCGGGACCAGTCGACGCTGAGCCGGTTGTCGGTCCACCGGACGACGTCGTTGCGGTGCAGGTAGGCGAAGAGCAGCTGACCGCCGAGGCCGTCGTAGTTGCGGACCCGGCCGCCGGTGATCGGGAAGCGGAACAGCCGGTCGAACAGGATGGCGTGCTGGACGTAGCGGGCGTGCGGCACGCCCTCGGCCTCCAGCCGCACCGCCTCGCCGAACGCGGTCAGGTCGCAGCGCAGCTCCTCCAGGGAGTAGAGCCAGTACGGCATGCGCTGCTTGATCATGAACGGGTCGAACGGCAGGTCGCCGTGGCTGTGGGTCCGGTCGTGGATCAGGTCCCAGAGCACGAAGGTGTCCTGGGCCAGCTCCTGCGACTCCAGCAGCCGCGCCGCGTCCGGCGGCAGGGCCAGCTTGAGCGTGTCGGCGGCGGCCCTGCCGACCCGGCGGAAGCGGGCGGCCTCGCGGTCGCAGAAGATGCCGCCCCAGGTGAAGCGGGCCGGCGTCTCGCGGACCGCGACGGTCTCGGGGAAGAGCACCGCGGAGTCGGTGTCGTAGCCGGAGGTGAAGTCCTCGAAGGCGATCGGCACGAACATCGGGTTGTCGTAGCGGGCGTCCTCCAGCTCGGCGAGCCACTGCGGCCAGACGGTCCGGATCCAGACGGCCTCGACGTGCCGGCGGGTACTGCCGTTCTGCGTGTACATCGGGAAGACGACGAGGTGCTCCAGGCCGTCGACCCGCTGGGCGTCGGGGTGGAAGGCGTTGAGCGAGTCGAGGAAGTCGGGGACGCCGAGGCCCTGCGCGACCCACTTGCCGAAGTCCGCGACGACCGCGTCGAGGTAGGCCGCGTCGTGCGGGAAGCGCGGCGCCAGCTCGGCGGTCCGGTCGACGATCTCGGAGATCAGCGCGACGGCCAGGTCGCGGTCCCCCTCGATGGAGCCGTCCTTCGCCTGCAGCGGCTGGAGCCGCTCGACCGCGTCCTTGAGCCCGGCGAAGGCGGCGCGGGCGTCGCCGCCGGCCCGCTCGGCCCGCTCGGGGACCCGGGCGGCCCAGGTGACGAGGTTGCCCCAGAGCGCGGCGTGGTCGTACTCGTCGATCGAGTCGTCGCCGAACAGGTCGGAGTCGGCGACCACGACGACCCGCCCCCTGCCGTGCCGTACGGCCAGCGCGAGCGGGCGGTCGGCGGGGTCGGCGGTCGGGGAGGTCGAGAAGAGCACGGTGACGTCGCCGGGGGCGAGCTCGGGGCTCGGGGTCAGGACCCCGGCGCGGTAGAAGCAGGCGCGGCGGGCCCCGGCCAGGAGGTCCTCCCTGCCGGTCTCGCCGGGCACGCCCATCACCCAGGAGGCCACGCCGTTGTGGGCGTTGCGGGGGTCCTGCACGGTGGTGTGCTCGACGCGGACGCCGAAGACGTCGAGGAGGTCGGCGAGGTTGCTGCCGTACTTGTCCTGCTCGCACTCGGCCAGCACGACGAGGCCGCCGCCGCCGGCGACGTAGGTCTCGATCGCGTCGAGCTCCTCGGCGAGGAAGACCGGGCTGCCCAGGCCGGTGGTGCGCTCCCAGCGGCCGGCGGAGGGGTGCGCGATCACGAACACGTCGGCGCCGTCGAGGACGGCCGGGGTGATCGCACCCCCGCCTCCGGCGGCGCTCCCGGTGTGCGCGGTGACGGTGTGGCCCAGGCGGCGGAGCAGTCCGGCGGCGCGGGCGTAGCTGTTGTCGTCCGGGTGGCCCGGGTTCATCGTCTCGGCCACCTCCCGCCGGATGGTCCACGACTCGCTGTGTGCCTCGTCGAACAGCACCCGCGGGAATGCCCTCACGAAAGATCCTCCTGCCATCCGGCTCTATCGAAGGAAAATATACACATCTTGCCCGAATATAGACACACCCCTTATCCTCTGCATGGGATCTGCGAGGATGCGGGCCCCGATTGGGACCCGCCCGGCGACACGGAGGAGTGCATCCGCGCGTGAGCACCTCCGCGGCGGCCGGGCCGGACGAGCTGCGCGACGCGCGCTCCCACCCGTTCGTGGTCTGGCGGACCTTCCTCCACCCCGAGCAGCACCGCATCGCCTACCGCGAGTCGTACTCCGGCCCGGCCCAGGTCTCGGGCGGTCCCGGGACCGGCAAGACGACCATCGCCCTGCACCGGGCCGCCCACCTCGCGCACCGGCTCGCCGCGCACGGGCCCGGCGGGACGGTGCTGCTGACCACCTACGCCCGCAACCTCGCCGAGGCCCTCGACCGCCAGCTCGCCCTGCTCGTCGGCGACGAGCGGGCCTACCGGCGCGTCGAGGTCTCCGGGATCGACCGTCTGGCCATGCGCACCGTCCGCGGCGCGCTCGGTCTCTATCCGCAGACGGTGCCCCGGCCCGACCTCGAACGGGCCTGGGACGCGGCCGCGCGGAGCTCCGGACTCCCGTACGGCGGGGGCTTCCTGCTGCGCGAGTGGGAGCAGGTGATCCTGGCGCAGGACATCCGCGACGAGGAGGGCTACCTCGCCTGCGCGCGCCCCGGCCGGGGGACCCGGCTGCCCGCGCCGCCGGGCGGCCATCTGGCGGGTGATGACCGAGGAGGCCGGCCGGCTGCGGGCGGCGGGGCGCTGGACCT
>NZ_CDRNDK010000208.1:0-10665 GCF_977012225.1 Planomonospora algeriensis
AGCGGGGGGACGGCGCCGTCGGGCGGCAGGTCCTCCTCCGGGGGCGGCGGCCGTTCCGGCGGGAGCATCTTCGGCGGGTCCCGGGGTTCGTCCGGCTCGGGTTCGCGCGGTTCCTCCGCGGGCTCGCGGAACGGCGGGTCCCGGGGCTCCTCGGGCGGCCCGTCGAGGAGCGGCGGTCCGGACAGGTCGTCCGAGGCGCCCCCGCTCTGGCTGCCGAGCCGGTCGGACCGGGGGCGGCGGGCCGACGAGGCCCCCACGCCGTTCTGGCTGCGCCCCTCCGGATCGGACAAGGACTGACGGACGATGGCCGAGATCGGTGGCCGCAGAGGGGTCGTCTTCGCCGTCCTCGTCGGGCTCCTGGCCGCGGTCGGGATCTACCTGACCATGTGGGAGAGCGGGACGGGCGGCGAGCAGGCGCAGGTCGGCCCGGTGGGCGTCGGCCGTACCGGGACGGAGCCGGGACGGCAGGCGGCCGCGGAGCCGTCGCGCCCGGCGGCGACGGCCAGCGACGCGCCGTTCGACGTCTACTCCTACCTGCCGATGACCAAGCAGGAGCTGGCCGCGGCCGCCGACTACGCCGAGCGGTTCACGGCCGAGTACGGCACCTACGCCCATGACGAGGACCCGGCCGCCTACGGGGACCGGCTGAGGGGTTACGCCACGACGGAGTTCGCCGAGGTCCTGGTGCGGGCCCGCACGTCGCCGGGGTTCGTCGAGGCGAACCGCGCCGACGAGGTGGTCTCCGCCGCTTCGGCGAAGGTGCGCCAGATCCGGCAGGTCCAGGACTCCTCGGTGGTGTTCGTGGTCGCCTGCACCGAGCGGATCACCGCGAAGAGCGGCGCGACGGAGCGCGTCGACGAGTACGCCGTCACGCTCGTCCCCGTCGGCGCCGACTGGCGGGTCCACGACCTGCAGCCCGCCGACGAGGGCCAGGAGGGGGACGAACGGCCCTCCGGGACCGGCGGATGAACGACGACGGCAGAAAGGTCCGGATCGGGGCGGTCCTCGCCGTGGTGGGGCTCTGCCTGGTCGGGCTGATCATGGCCCCGATGATGATGGTGAGCACCTTCCCGTCGTTCACCGGCGGCGAGCTGCCCGACTGCGAGGAGACCGCGGGCCGGGCGGACGGCGAGTCGGAGACGGCGGTGTCCGACATCCCGCCGGAGTACCTGGAGCTCTACCGCGAGCACGGCGAGAAGGTCGGCGTGCAGTGGAACGTGCTCGCCGGGGTCGGCAAGCGCGAGACCGACCACGGCCGCTCCACGCTCCCGGGCGTGCGCAGCGGCACCAACAGCGCCGGGGCCGCCGGGCCGATGCAGTTCCTGATCAGCACCTGGGGCGGGAAGGCGAAGATCAAGATCCCGTCGGAGTTCAACGGCTACGCCTCCGACGGCGACGGCGACGGCTGGGCCGACGTCTACAACCCGGCCGACGCCATCCTCGGCGCGGCCAAGATGCTCAAGCGCAACGGCGCGCCGGAGAACGTGCGGCGCTCGCTGTTCGTCTACAACCGGGCCTGGTGGTACGTCGACCAGGTCATGGAGATCGCCGGGAAGTACGCCGAGGACGGCGCGGTCAGCGTCCCGCCCGAGGCGGAACCGGCCTGCGACGAGCCGCTGGTCGAGGCGGCCCCCGACGACGTGGTCGCGCAGATCCTCGAGTACGCGCTGGCCCAGCGCGGCAAGCCGTACCTGTGGGGCGGCACCGGGCCGGACGCGTTCGACTGCTCGGGCATCGTCTACATGGCCTACCGGAGCGCGGGCCTGTCCATCCCGCGCACCACGTTCGGCCAGTGGCCGTTCGGAGTGAAGATCTCCGAGGGCGAGGAGCGGGCGGGCGACCTGGTCTTCTTCAACTCCGGCCCCGGTACCGGCCCGGACCGGCCCGGGCACGTCGGCATGGTGGTCTCGCCCGGCAAGATGATCGAGGCCCGGTGCCGCCTGTGCGGCCCGATCAAGGTCACCTCCTACCGCGGGAGGGCCGGCATCGTCGGCTTCACCCGGCCCCTGCAGAACCCCGCGGTCCAGGAACAGCTCCGGCTGAAGGCCCAGGGCTGACCCGCGACGCGCGGCGTCGCCGTTGATGCAGAATCAGGGCTCATGAGAAAAGTCGTCGTGGGAGCGGCCATCGTCGACGGGGCGGGCCGGCTGCTCGCCGCGCAGCGCGCCGAGCCGCCGGAACTGGCGGGGGGCTGGGAGTTCCCCGGGGGGAAGGTCGACCCCGGGGAGGACGACCGCACGGCGCTGATCCGGGAGTGCCGCGAGGAGCTCGGCGTCCTGATCGAGGTCGGGGAGGCGGTGGGCGGTGACTGGCCGCTGAACGGGGATCGCGTGCTGCGGGTCTGGCTGGCCTCGGTGGCGGAGGGGGAGCCGGAGGCGAGGGAGCACCGGGAACTGCGCTGGCTCGCCCTCGACGAGCTGGACGACGTCACCTGGCTGCCTGCGGACCTGCCGATCGTGCGAGCGGTGCGAGAACTGCTCGGCGGGATTGAACGGTAGCTGATCGTGACATAACTGCTACAGAGCGTGTTGTCGTCATGCGTTCACATCGGGGGATCGGAGACGCGCGGTGACCGTACTGTGCAGAAGATGGTGGAAGTACGCGGCGATGGTGTCGGCTCTCGGGACGGGGGTGCTCCTGCCGGCCGGCTGGCCGGCGGGGTACGCGTTCGAGCCGGAGCCGGCCGGTCCACCGCTCGACCTGCTCGGAGCCGCCGTGCCGGTCCCGTCCCTGGTGCCGGTCCCGCCGGTCCCGCCGATCGAACCGGTTCCGCCCGTCCCGTTCAGGACGCCGACCAGGCTGCCCGGCAAGCCGTCCCACCCGCCCCGGCCCACGCCGCTCCCGGACCGGACGACGCCGTCCAGGAGTCCGGGAGTCCTCCAGGAGGACACCGGAGAGGGCGTGATGCCCGTCCCGGCACCCGGCCATCTCACCTTCCCGGTCCCCACCGGCGCGGTGGTCCCGCCCGTTCCGCTGCCCACGCCGCTGGAGGAGAACGGCGAGCAGCCGTGCGAATGCGGGCCCGAGGACCTGCTCCCCGTCCAGGGAGAGACGGAGGGGGTGTCCGAGGCGGAGCCGTACGAGGTCTTCTACGACTTCCACGGGGTGGAGGGGGTGCCCGGCGCGGGGCGTCCGCGCCGCCCGGACAGGGGGGGAACGGCGCTGAAGCGACCGGGGGCGGAGACCGGCGCGGAGGCGGCGGCGGAGGAGCCCCGGCCGATGAGGAGCCCGCGGGGGTGGCCGCGGACGCGGGCCTCGCGACCACCGCGCCTATGCCCGTGCCCGCACCGGCCCCGGCTCCGGCATGGGTCTGGCCGGCGGCCCCGTCGTGGGCGTGGCCGGTCCCGACGATGCAGCCTCCCGTGGCCTGGCCCACCCCCGAGATCCGGATGCCGACGGCCGTGCCCTCTCCGACCGCGGTCCAGCCGCAGGGTGGAGCGCCGCTTCCCCTGGAGGTGAGCGGCCGGAGCCGGGAGATCGAGGTCGCCGGTGAGGCGGAACCGCTGGTGGAGCTGCGGGGACTGCCCGCCACGGGGGTCGCGATAGGCGGGCTGCTCTGCCTGCTCTGGCTGCAGGCGAAAGCGCAGCAGAAACGTGCCATGCGAGCGATGCGAGAAGAGCAGCTTTGCTGATAATTTTACCCGGCTGGTATTTTCTTGACTGAGTCGCCCGGGAATCGCACGGAGGCAGCCGGTGACGAGATCTCACCGCACGGCAGCCGTCTCGGCCGTGCTCATGTCGCTGGGACTGAGCGGTGTGATCGTGACCGCCGCCGTCTCGTTCGCCGGAGCCGGTCAGGCCATCGCGGCCACCGGAGTGGTCCTCGCCGAGCCCTCGCAGCTCCCGGGGTGCGACGTCGATCCCGCCGCGGAGTGCTCCGACCAGGCCGAGGAGCCCGCGCCGGTCGTGACGGTCACGGTGACCGCCGACCCCGACGGGACCGTGCCCACGCCCGCCACCAGCACGCCGGGGCAGGTGACGGTCACCGCCACGGTGACCGTGCCGCCGAAGAAGCCGTCCAAGACGGCCGCGGCGACCACCGCCGCTCCGCCGCCGCCCCCGACCCCGACGCAGACCGTCCAGCAGACGGTCCAGCCGCCGCCCTCGACCCCCGTCGAGCCGCCGGTGACCTCGACCCCCGAGATCGAGGAGACGGAGCCGCAGTTCCCCTCCGCCGAGCCGAGCCCGGTGGAGACGCTGCCGACCGCGTCGCCCGAACCGAGCGCCAGCACGTTCGCCGAGCCGGACACGGCCGCGGTGCCGTACGAGATCCGCAACGCGACCTCCGGCACCAGCCCCGCCGCGCTGAGCCAGCAACTCGGCATCCCGGCGCTGATCCTGGTGCTGCTCGTGCTGTTCGGCGTTCTGATCTTCGAGGGGAGGCTGCGCCGCCTGGCGCATGCCGCCGCCGTCCGCCGGGCCGGTCCCCGGGTGGCCGATCCCCGCGGCTACCCCGCGGGTCCCGGTTACGCGTCGGCTCCGGGACTGCCGTACGGGGGCCACCAGGGAGGCATGGCCTACGCCCCGATCATCAGCCTCGTCCCGATGCAGATGTATCCGCAGGTCTACCCCGAGGCGTACCCGGCCGGCCAGCCCTACGACCCGGCGGCCGCGCACATGCCCCCGCCGGGCTTCGAGCCGTACCCGTACGGGGCCTTCGAGCAGCATCCCTACGGGCAGTCCGAGCAGCATCCCTACGGGCATCCCGAGCAGCACCCGCAGGGTCCGTTCGAGCAGGACCCCCACGGACCGGAGACGCCGGGGCCGACGTTCCAGGAGCAGGCGCCGCCGACCGGGCCCGCGCCCTACGGGGAGTTCCACGGCGGACCGCTCCCGCAGGAGCCCGGCTCGTTCCCGGACGGCCCCGTTCTCGGCGGCCCCCTCTCCGCGGACCCGGCCGCGCCGACCGTGCAGGGCCCGCTGCCGCAGGGCCCGGTCCAGCAGGGGCCGGTCCAGCAGGGGCCGCTCCCGCCGTACGGTGACCCGTTCCCGCGTGATCCGGCCCTTCCCGATCCGCTGTCTCCGGGCCGGTCCCCGCAGATGCCCCAAGACCGCTTCCCCCAGGATCCGGCGCTGCCGGGCGGCGACCGGTTCCCGCAGGACCCGCCTCCTCCCGGCGACCCGTCCGCCCCCGTCGGCCCCGCGGCCACGGCCGTCTACCCCCTGCCGGGACAGGAGACGAAGAAGAAGCGCGGTCTCTTCCGCCGCGACCCGAAGTAACGCGGCCCGCAGCGGCGCGGCCCGAAGAAGCACGGCCTGAAGAGGCACGGCCCGCAGCGGTACGGGCGTGGAGGGCGGCCGGGCGACACGGAAGCGGCCGGCCACGAGGGAACGTGACCGGCCGCCGGGGAAGAAGGACCGCGGAGAGGGCTAGCTCTTCGGGCCGGAACGCTTGAAGATCTTGTTGCCCAGCCAGACCAGCGGATCGTACTTGCGGTCCACGACGCGCTCCTTCATCGGGATCAGCGCGTTGTCCGTGATCTTGATGTGCTCGGGGCAGACCTCGGTGCAGCACTTGGTGATGTTGCAGTAGCCGAGGCCGTGCTCCTCCTGCGCGGAGTCCTTGCGGTCGACCACGTCGTAGGGGTGCATGTCCAGTTCGGCGATCCGCATCAGGAAGCGCGGACCGGCGAAACCGGGCTTGTTCTCCTCGTGGTCACGGATCACATGGCAGACGTTGTTGCACATGAAGCACTCGATGCACTTGCGGAACTCCTGGCTCCGCTCGACGTCGATCTGCTGCATGCGGTACTCGCCCGGCTTCACGTCGGCCGGCGGGGTGAAGGACGGGATCTCCCGGGCCTTGGTGTAGTTGAATGAGACGTCCGTGACCAGGTCCTTGATCACGGGGAACGTCCGCATGGGCGTCACCGTGATCGTCTCGTCCTCGGTGAAGGTGGACATCCGGGTCATGCAGCCGAGCCGGGGCTTACCGTTGATCTCCATCGAGCAGGACCCGCACTTGCCGGCCTTGCAGTTCCACCGGACGGCCAGGTCGGGGGCCTGGGTGGCCTGGAGCCGGTGGATGATGTCGAGGACGACCTCGCCCTCGTTCACCTCGACGGTGAAGTCCTCCAGCTTTCCCTCGCCGCCCTCGCCCCGCCAGACGCGGAACTTCGCCTTGTAGCTCACGGCTCTACTCCCTCACCAGCGCGTCGAAGTCGGCCAGTTCCTCTGGGGTGATGTACTTCTCCAGCTCGGCCCGGTCGAAGAGGGTGATCAGGTCGTCCCGCATCGCGGGCTGGACCTTCTCCTCGACGGTCACCGCCGAGCCGTCGGGGGACGCGCCGCAGACCAGCAGCCTACGGCGCCACTCGGCGGACATGCCGGGGAAGTCGTCGCGGGTGTGACCGCCGCGGCTCTCCTCGCGCAGCAGGGCCGCCCTGGCCACGCACTCCGACACCAGCAGCATGTTGCGCAGGTCCAGGGCGAGGTGCCAGCCGGGGTTGTAGATCCGGTTGCCGGCCGCGCCGACGTTCTGCGCCCGCTCCTTGAGCTTCTTGACGGCCTCCAGCGCCTCGGTGACCTCGTCGGCGTTGCGGATGATGCCGACCAGCTCGTTCATGGTCCGTTGCAGCTCCTGGTGGACCTCGTACGGGTTCTCACCCGAGCGCTCCAGCGGGGCCAGCGCCTCGGCCCTGGCCGCGGTCACCGACTCCTCCGGGACCGACGGCCGGGCCGCCAGCCGGTCGACGTAGGCGGCCGCTCCGGCGCCCGCCCGGCGGCCGAAGACCAGCAGGTCGGAGAGCGAGTTGCCGCCGAGCCGGTTGGACCCGTGCATGCCGCCGGAGACCTCGCCCGCCGCGAACAGGCCGGGGACGGCGGCCGCGCCGGTGTCCGCGTCGACCTCGACGCCGCCCATGATGTAGTGGCAGGTCGGGCCGACCTGCATCGGCTCGGCGGTGATGTCGACGTCCGCCAGCTCCTTGAACTGGTGGTGCATGGACGGCAGCCGCCGGACGATCTCGGCGGCCGGGAGCCGGGTGGAGACGTCGAGGTAGACGCCGCCCTGGGGTGAGCCGCGCCCGGCCTTCACCTCCGCGTTGATGGCCCGGGCCACCTCGTCGCGGGGGAGCAGCTCCGGAGGACGCCGGTTGTTGGCCTGGTCGGTGTACCAGCGGTCGCCCTCCTCCTCGGTCGTGGCGTACTTGTCCTTGAAGACCTCGGGGATGTAGTCGAACATGAAGCGCTTGCCCTCGGAGTTGCGCAGCACGCCGCCGTCGCCCCGGACGGACTCGGTGACGAGGATGCCGCGGACCGACGGCGGCCAGACCATCCCGGTCGGGTGGAACTGGATGAACTCCATGTTGATCAGCTTGGCCCCGGCCAGCAGCGCCAGCGCGTGGCCGTCGCCGGTGTACTCCCAGGAGTTGGAGGTGACCACGTAGGACTTGCCGATGCCGCCGGTGGCCAGCACGACCGCGGGGGCGTCGAACAGGACGAGCCTGCCGTGCTCCCGCCAGTAGCCGAAGGCGCCGGCGATCGCGCCGCCGGGACCGTGCGCGGGGCCGTGGTCCTTCAGCAGCCGGGTGATCGTGCACTCGGCGAAGACCTTGATGTACGCCTCGGCGTCGCCGTGCAGCCGCTCGTCCTCCTGCTGGAGCGCGACCACCCGCTGCTGGAGCGTACGGATCATCTCCAGGCCGGTGCGGTCGCCCACGTGGGCCAGCCGGGGGTACTCGTGCCCGCCGAAGTTGCGCTGGCTGATCTTCCCGTCCTTGGTGCGGTCGAACAGCGCGCCCCAGGCCTCCAGCTCCCAGACCCGGTCGGGGGCCTCCTTGGCGTGCAGCTCGGCCATCCGCCAGTTGTTGAGGAACTTGCCGCCGCGCATGGTGTCGCGGAAGTGCACCATCCAGTTGTCGTCGCTGTTGACATTGCCCATGGCCGCGGCCGCGCCGCCCTCCGCCATGACGGTGTGCGCCTTGCCGAACAGCGACTTGCAGACGATCGCGGTGCGCTTGCCCTGCTGCCGGGCCTCGATGGCCGCCCGCAGCCCTGCCCCGCCGGCGCCGATGACGACGACGTCGTATTCGTGACGCTCGATTTCCACAGGTGATCCTTATGCGAACGGGAAGGAGATGATGCCCTTGGCGACCAGCCGTACGTAGAGGTCGGCGCCCATGACCGAGAACATGGAGACCAGGGCCAGCTCCTGGTGCTTGGCGTTGAGCTTGGAGACGACGGTCCAGGCCTTGTAGCGGACCGGGTGCCGGGAGAAGTGGGTCAGGCGCCCGGCCGTGATGTGACGGCAGGAGTGGCACGAGAGCGTATACAGGTTGATCAGGACCGCGTTGGCGATCAGGATCCACGTGCCGAGGCCGTCCGGCTTGTGGACGAGTGCCAGCACCGCGTCGTAGGCGAGGATCAGGCCGATCACGATCGCCGCGTAGAAGAAGTAGCGGTGCACGTTCTGCAGGATGAGCGGGAAGCGCGACTCACCGGTGTACTTGCGGTGCGGCTCGTTCACGGCGCACGCCGGCGGGGAGAGCCAGAAGCCCCGGTAGTAGGCCTTGCGGTAGTAGTAGCAGGTGAAGCGGAACCCTGCGGGCAGGCCGAGGATGAGGATGCCCGGCGGCCAGGTGTACCAGTCGCCGAACGGGGCCAGGCCGAACAGGCGCGCCTCCTCGGGACAGCTCGTCGCCAGGCACGGCGACGCGAACGGCGCGTGGTACGGCGAGACGAAGTAGTCCATATCGAAGATCGCCCACGTGGCGTAGACGAGGAACGCCGTGAAGATGATGAAGGTGACCAGCGGATAGCGCCACCACTGGTCGGTGCGTAGGGTGCGCTCCTTGATCTGCGCGCGCTGCCTTCTGGCCGGGCTGTCGGCCGCTGTCTGGGTCATCGGTGACCTCTCCACCTCCCGCGGACCCTTGCTCGCAGGGGGTCCGGGTCGTTTCAGTTGTGCCGCGCGCCGAGCCGCCGCGGCGCTCACCAGGGCGCGCGCATATTGGTGGGGGATACGTTACGACGGGACCCGGAGATTGTGTGAGAAGCGTCACTCACATTTTCACAGACCGTGTGTGATTCCTGTCACTCCGGTCCGGCGGCGGAGAGGGCCGTCAGTTGGCGGTGGGCAGCTTCACCACGGTGACGAAGAAGTCGTCGATCCGCCGGACCACGCTGATGAACTGCTCGAAGTCCACGGGCTTGGAGACGTAGGCGTTGGCGTGCAGGTTGTAACTGCGCAGGATGTCCTCTTCCGCCTCGGAGGTGGTCAGCACGACCACCGGGATGCGGCGCAGTTCCTCGTCGCCCTTGATGTCCTGGAGCACCTCGCGGCCGTCCTTGCGGGGCAGGTTGAGGTCGAGCAGGATCAGGTCGGGCCGCGGCGCGTCGGCGTAGCCGTCCTCCCGGCGGAGGAAGGCCATGGCCTGCTCGCCGTCGTTGACGACATGCAGCTTGTTCCTGACCTTGTTGAGCTCGAACGCCTCCTTGGTCAGCAGGATGTCGCCCGGGTCGTCCTCGACCAGCAGCACGTCGATCCAGCGCATCTCATTCATTGGCGTCTCCAGGGAGAAGGGTCCAGCGGAATGTGGTCCCGCGACCGGCGGACGCGCCCTCCCCGTCCGGGCGGCCGTCGTCCGGCTCATCATTGTCCACCCAGATCCGCCCGCCGTGGTATTCCACGATCTTCCTGCAGAGGGCGAGCCCGATGCCGGTGCCGGAGTAGACGTCCCGGCCGTGGAGGCGCTGGAAGATCAGGAAGATCCGTTCGGAGTGCTTGCCCTCGATGCCGATCCCGTTGTCGGAGCAGGAGAACTCCCACATGTCCCCGGTGCGGCGGACCCCGATGTGCACCCGGGGCGCCTCTCCGGAGCGGAACTTGACCGCGTTGCCGACGAGGTTCTGGAAGAGCTGGGTGAGCTGGGCCCGGTTGCCCAGCACCCGGGGCAGCTCGTCGCGGGTCACCGTCGCCCCGGCCTCCTCGATCTGCGAGGCGAGGTTCTCCAGCGCGGCCTCCAGGGGCACGGCGCCGTCGAGGGGGGTGAGCCCGCCGCCGGCCCTGCCCACCCTGGAGAAGTCGAGCAGGTCGCTGATCAGCGACTGCATGCGCTTGGCGCCGTCCACCGCGAAGGTGATGTACTGCCTGGCCCGGTCGTCCAGCTGCCCGCCGTAGCGCTGCTCCAGTAGCTGGGTGAAGCTGGCGATCTTGCGCAGCGGCTCCTGCAGGTCGTGGCTGGCCACGTAGGCGAACTGCTCCAGTTCGGCGTTCGAGCGCCGCAGCTCGTCGGCCTGCTCCTTGAGTTTCTCCTGCGCCTCGCTGGTCCGCCGCCATTCGGTGACGATCCTGCGGCGCATCGCGTCCACGTGACCGGAGAGCTCGGCCAGCTCGGCGGGGCGCTCGACCTTGAGCTCGTGCTCGAAGTCGCCGCGGGCCACCGCGCGGACCTGGCCGGTGAGCTCGGCCACCGGCCGCAGCACGGCGTGCCGGACGATGAGGGCGAAGCCGATCCCGGCCAGCACCAGGATCGTCGCCATCGCGCCGAGGGCGGCGTAGAGCGTCTGCCAGCCCTGCACCAGCCGGGTGGTCGCCGCCCCGTGCAACCGGGTGAGGTGGCTGCGCAGCGCGGTCAGCGAGGACTGGACCGCGCGGAAGCGCTCACCGCCGGCCCTGGCGCGTTCCCCGGCCAGGTCGGTCCGCCGGCCCGGCCCGGAACGCCC
>NZ_CDRNDK010000209.1:0-10651 GCF_977012225.1 Planomonospora algeriensis
CAGGCCCAGCGGGTCGCCCTCGCCCGGGCGCTGGCCGTACGGCCCCGCCTGCTCCTCCTCGACGAGCCGCTCGCCGCCCTCGACGCGCACACCCGCCTGGACGTCCGCGCCGCCCTCCACCGCCACCTCGGCGACTTCGACGGCGCCGCCGTGCTGGTCACCCACGACCCGCTCGATGCGATGGTGCTGGCCGACCGGCTCGTCGTGGTGGAGGACGGCGCGGTCGTCCAGGAGGGCGCCCCCTCGGCCGTGGCCCGCCACCCCCGCACGGACTACGTCGCCCGGCTGGTCGGGCTCAACCTCTACCGGGGCGTCGCCGACGGGCACGCCGTACGGCTGGACGGCGTCACGCTGAACGCGGCCGAGTCCCAGACCGGCCCGGTGTTCCTGGCCTTCCCGCCCACCGCGGTCGCCCTCTACCGCACCCGCCCGGACGGCACCCCCCGCAACCTCTGGGAGGCGGTGATCGGCGGGGTGGAACGGCACGGCGACCACGTCCGGGTGCTGCTCACCGGCCCGGTCGAGGCCTCCGCCGACGTCACCGCAGCGGCGGTCGCCGAGCTCGGCCTCCAGCCCGGCGCGCGGGTCTGGGCCGCGCTCAAGGCCACCGAGACCCACGCCTACCCGGCCTGACCGGGCACGGGGCCGGATAACCGCTCGCGGCGGCGGGCCACGGGCGTTCAGACTGGCCGGATGGACGGGAGACGGGGTCGTACGGCCGACGCGGTGGTGACGTCGGAGGGCGAGTGCCTGGGGAGCCTCGGGCCGTTCCCGGTGGTGACCCCCTGGTGGGCCGATGCCGGGCCGGTCGCCGACCACCTGACGGCGCTGCTCGGCGTGCCCGTCATGGTGCTGCGGCTGGTGAAGGTCCGGGGCGGCGGCGGAGCCAGGGACGGGCACGTGACCTACCACCGGACTCCTCGACGGCGAAGCCGCGACCGGCCTGTCCGCCGCCGAGCTGTCGGCGGCGCGCCGGCTGGCCGACGGGCTGCCCGGACTGGCCGCCGCGCTGGAGGAGTGCGGCCTGCCGCACTCCCTGGTGCACGCCGACTTCCATCCCGGCAACTGGCGGTCGGACGGGCGGCGCACGGCCGCCGTCGACTTCGCCGACTGCCATTTCGGCCACCCCGCGCTGGACGCGCTGCGGACGTGCGAGTTCCTGCCCGCCGACCGCCGCCACGAGGTGACCGGCACCTGGACCGCGGCCTGGTCGGCGCTGGTCCCCGGCTCAGACCCGGCCAGGGCGCTGGCCCTGGCGGGCCCCTTCGCGCGCCTGGCGTACGCGGTGCGCTACCAGGAGTTCCTGGACGGCATCGAGACGAGCGAGCGCGTCTACCACGAGGGCGACCCGGCGGCCGAGATCCGTGCGGCTCTGGCCGCCGCGGCCTCCCTCGACGGCGGCGGGCGGTCCGGTGGGTGACCCGGTAGGGGCGGTTCGGCGGGAACGGTCCGGTGGGACGGGTGACCCGCCGGGGGCGGGCGGCCGTCAGCGGCGTCTGGACCCGCGGGCCAGGCGGCTGGTGATGCGCTCCAGCTCGGTGCCGAAGGGGTTGTCCTGGACGAGGTAGGTCCAGGTGGCGGTGGGGCGCTTGAGGCCGGCGCCCTCCAGATCGAGGCCGTCGGCGGTGATCTCGGCGGCTTCGAAGGCGGCGACCGAGCGGGACTCCACCTCGGCCAGCATGCGCCGGTAGGCGCCGACGGCCTCCTTGTGGAACTCGTCGATCGGGTTGGCCCGGCCGAGGACGCGCAGGTGGATGCCCTCGCGGACCTCGCCGAGGTAGGCCAGGTGCTCGGCCCAGCAGCGGTCGAGGTGGAACAGCACGATCTGCCGGGCGGCCTCGTGCAGCACGTCCGCGGCCCCGCCGGTCCCGGTCCCGCTTCCGTCGGTCTCACCGCTTCCACCGGTCCCGGCCCCGCCTACCAGGCTCTCCAGCACCTCGGCCCAGCGCTCGGGGGCGGCCGCGGCGAGGGCCTCGGAGGCCGTACGCCCGCGCAGGACCTTGTCCCGGCGCGCCAAGACCTCCTCGCGCTGCCGCTCCAGCAGACGCGTGTAGCGCCAGGTGTTGCGGTGGATCTCCATGTCGACGCCCTCGGCGATGCGCTGGGCGTGCGCGACGAGCCGCTGGGAGGGCACCCCGCCGGTGTACTCGTCGGAGACGTAGCGGGCGATCAGGTCGTCCTCGCCGCTGACGAAGAAGATCGAGCCGCCAGGGTCGCCCTGCCGGCCGGCGCGGCCGCGGAGCTGGTCGTCCAGGCGGCTGGCGGAGTGCCGACCTGAGCCGATGACGTACAGCCCGCCCAGGGCGTCGACCCCCTCGCCGAGGCGGATGTCGGTGCCGCGCCCGGCCATCTGGGTGGAGACCGTGATCGCGCCGCGCTCTCCGGCGGCCGCGATGATCGAGGCCTCCTCGGCGTCGTTCTTGGCGTTGAGGACGACGCACTCCAGGCCGCGGCCGGCCAGGGTCAGGGCGAGCCGCTCGGACTCGGCCACGTCCAGGGTCCCGATGAGGACCGGCCTGCCGGTCGCGTGCGCCTCGGCGATCTCGTCGGCCAGTGCGCGGTCCCGCTCCAGGGCGTGCTCGAACAGGCGGTCCGGCTCGTCGGCGCGGACCAGCGGCCGGTTGGGCGGGACGACGGCCACCTCGAGCCCGTAGAACTCGCGGAGCTGGTCGCCGACGGCCACGGCCGTACCGGTCATCCCGCACTTGACGGGATAGCGGGTGATCAGCCCCTGGACGGTGATCGAGTCGAGGATCTCGCCGGTCTCGGAGGCGGGCAGCGCCTCCTTGGCCTCCACCGCCGCCTGCAGGCCGTCCGGCCAGCGCTGCAGCAGCGCTACCCGGCCCCGCGACGGGTTGATCAGGTGGACCCGGCCGTCGCGGACGATGTAGTCGACGTCCTTGGTGAGCAGGGCGTGGGCGTGCAGCGCGAGGCTGACCTCGGCCAGGGTCCCGGGGGCGTCGTAGAGCTCGACGCCCAGGGCGTTCTCCACGGTGTCGATGCCCTTGGGCGTCAGGTGGACGTTGCGGGCCTGGTCGTCGATCTCGTAGTGGTAGCCCTTGACGAGCTGCCGGACCAGCGCGGCCATCTCCGGCACCGCGTCGCCCGGGTCGGCGGCCCCGGCCAGCACCAGCGGCACCCGCGCCTCGTCCACCAGCACCGAGTCGGCCTCGTCGACCAGCGCGACCTGCGGTTCGGGCACGACGAGCTCGGCGACACCGGTGCGGAGCCGGTCGCGCAGCACGTCGAAGCCGATCTCGCTGACCGAGCCGTAGGTGACGTCCCTGGCGTAGGCCGCGCGGCGCTCGTCCGGCGTGGAGTTCTGGTCGATCCAGCCGACCGTGACGCCCAGCGCGTCGTACAGCGGGCCCATCCATTCGGCGTCGCGCTTGGCCAGGTAGTCGTTGACCGAGATCACATGGACCCGCCTGCCCTGCAGGGCGTATCCGGCGGCGGCCATCGCCCCGGAGAGGGTCTTGCCCTCGCCGGTGGCCATCTCCGCGACGTTGCCGGAGAGCAGGGCGAGAGTGCCGACGAGCTGCACGTCGTACGGGCGCAGCCCCAGCGACCGGTCGGAGGCCTCCCGGAGCAGGGCGCAGAAGGCGGCCAGGTCGTCCACCCGGGGCTCGGGCAGCTCCGGAAGGGACCGCAGCCGCTCCTCATGGGCCCGGGAGGCGGCCACCGTCCGCTCGAAGGGCGTCAGGTCGATCGAACCGGGACGCTCCAGGAACCGCCTGACGAACTGCTTTATCGACACCACGTTCCCTCCAACGCCCGCTCCCCGGATCGCGTTCCCGCCGACCGGCGGGTCGTCGTGGAACCGGAGCGGGCGGGGACCGCCCGGCCGTCGGCCTCCGGACCGGGCCGGGGGCCCGCAACCGGTATCTTGTCCCCGCCGCGAGTCCCGCTCCCCGCGGGCCTGCGGTACCGGGTCCCGCTTCCCGCGGGCCTGCGGTACCGGGTCCCGTTTCCTGCGGGCCTGCGGCACCGGATTCCGCTTCCCGCAGGACCGTTCCGCCGGAAGGTGAGAGGGCGATGACCGCTGAGGAGAAGGCCGCACCGTCCCCCGAGAGGGCCCGGGCGGGCCGCTGGAGCGCGCAGGGATGGGTCAACGTCGTGCTTCTGGCCATGGCGTTCCTGCTCGCCGTGTCCGCGGTGGCGGGGGCCACGGCCCTGCGCAACACCGCGCAGGTGTCCAACCGGCTGGTGGACCAGATCTCCCCCGCCCGGATCGAGTCGGAGCGCCTGCACGCCGCCATGCTGAACCAGGAGACCGGTGTCCGGGGCTTCGTCCTCACCGGCAAGGAGGAGTTCCTGGAGCCGTACACCACCGGCCTGGAGGCCGAGCGGCGGTCGGTGGACGAGATCAAGCGGCTCATCCGGCAGGGGCGGCCGCTGCGCGAACTGGACGAGGTGGAGCGCCTCATCGGGCTGTGGCGGACCCGGCACGCCGAGCCGATGATCGAACTGACCCGTGACGAGGGCGCGGAGAAGGTGAGCACGGCGCAGGTGGAGGCGAGCAGGCGGGCCTTCGACGCCGTCCGCGCCGCGATGGACGCGCAGAACGCCGCCTGGACGCGATCACGGGACGACGCGCGCGTCGACCTGAGCGACGCGCGGCTGGTCCGCGACGCCGCCTTCCTCGGCATCCTCACGATCCTGCTGTTCGCGATCATCGCGGTGGCGGTGCTGCTGCGCGTGGTGGTGTTCCGCCCGCTGGACCGGCTGGGCGCCGCCTCGCGCCGGGTCACCGGAGGGGACTTCGAGCACCACGTCGACACCGGCGGCCCGGCCGACATCGCGGCCCTGTCCCGCGACATGGAGGCGATGCGCGAACGGATCGTGGCCGAGCTGGAGGAGACCCGCCGGGCACGGAAGCTGCTGGAGGAGCAGACCACCGAGCTGCGGCGCTCGAACGCCGAACTGGAGCAGTTCGCCTACGTGGCCAGCCACGACCTGCAGGAGCCGCTGCGCAAGGTGGCCAGCTTCACCCAGATGCTGGAGCAGCGGTACGGCGAGCAGCTGGACGACCGGGCCAAGCAGTACATCGCCTTCGCGGTGGACGGCGCCAAGCGCATGCAGGTGCTCATCAACGAGCTGCTCACCTTCTCCCGGGTGGGCCGGATCACCCGGGAGCCGGTGACGTTCGGTCTCGAGGAGACGATCGCCTCGGCGCTGCGCAACCTCACCGCGGCGGTGGAGGAGTCCGGGGGCGAGGTCGAGCTCGGGCCCCTGCCCGAGGTGACCGGCGACCGGTCCCAGTTCGTGATGCTCTGGCAGAACCTGCTGGGCAACGCGCTGAAGTTCCGCCACCCCGACCGCGCGCCCGTGGTCCGGGTCGAGGCGCGGCGCGAGGACGGGGAGTGGCTGATCACCGTGACGGACAACGGCATCGGCATCGACGCCCGGTTCGCCGACAAGATCTTCATCATCTTCCAGCGGCTGCACAACCGGGACGCCTACGAGGGGACGGGCATCGGCCTGGCGATCTGCCGGAAGATCGTCGAGTACCACCGGGGGAGGATCTGGCTCGACACCGGATACACCGGGGGGACGCGCTTCGTCATCGCCCTGCCCGCGACCGGCGAGGAGTCGGAACCGGAGCCGGAGCTCGAGCGGTCCGGGGCCGGGGAATCCCTCTGACGCGCTTTTCCGGTAGAAGGTTGTTCCGTTCCGGCATGGGATGAATCACGGGATCACCCCCTCTGCGCAGGGCGTTTCCCGTGCCAGGATGAGCCCGATCCCACGATCGGAGAAGACGTGAACACGACCTCGGCCGCCGCGGCCCTCGCCGCCGCCCTCCTGCTCGCCTCCGCGGCGCCCGCCCTGGCCGCCGCACCCGCCTCGGCCCCGGCGGCGTCCGCGCCGGCCGCCGAGCGGGAGTCCGGTCTGAAGACGGTGTACGGCTGGGCGAGGAGGTCCGGGAACTCCGCCATGATCGTCACCCCGCACCGGGTCAGGCGCTACGGCCACGGCGAGGGCGAGAACGGCGGCTGGTACATCGGCGGGCGGAAGGGCGCCCCCATCAGGATCGACTACACCGAGGGACTCGACTTCCGCCAGGTGAACAAGAAGTGCGGCAGGCCCCCGGCGGGCCACCCGTACGACACCCGGAGCAGGTACGAGCTCGGCACCAAGCGCTGCGACCCGATCGACCTGTACGACCGGCTCCGCAAGGGCAGGATCCCGGTGAAGGTCGTCTACGACCCGGCCGGCCCGATGGCGGTCAAGGTCCACGAACTGGTCCTGCCGTAGGACGGAGGTCCACCACCGGGCCCCGCCGCAGGACGACGAAAGCCTCGGCCGTACCTGACATGATCTGACAGGTATGGCCGCCACGATGGTCCCCATGACCACGAAAGCCAAATTCCTCGCCGTGACCCTCGACTGCGCCGACCCCAAGCGGCTCGCGGACTTCTACGCCGCCGTGTTCGGCTACGAGGTCCAGTACGCCGAGGACGAGTACGCCGGCATCGGCGACGGCACCATGACGATCTACTTCCAGAAGAACACCGAGCGCAAGCCCGCCGCCTGGCCCGGCCCGGACAAGCAGTTCCACCTGGACGTTCGGGTCCCGGACGTCGACCGGGCGGTCGAGGAGTACGTGGAGCTCGGCGCGAGCAAGCCCGACTTCCAGCCCGGCGGGGAGAACTGGACGGTGCTCGCCGACCCCGAGGGCCACCTGTTCTGCGTCTGCCCGGCCCGCGACTGACCCGGCCGGGCCCGGTCCGTGACCTGGGGGCCGGTCACGGACCGGGCCCGCCGTTCGGCGGCCTCACCCCCGGCCGTCGGGAGGCTCGCCGGACGGCGGACGTCTCCCAGGGGAAGGTCGCCTGGTCGGCTCGGCTTCCGCGCCCGGCCTCAGGCGTCGGTGTCTTTCGGATGACGAGGCGAGGCGTAGACGACCCAGACGGTGCGGGTGTCGTCATCGATGGCATAGCGGACGCGCCCGCCGCTGGTGACCTCGAATTCCCACTGCTCCATGTCGCGGCCGTTGTGACGATGAGTCGCCAGGTCGCCGCGGAGCCGGTGCTGCCGTTCGTGATCCGCCCGGGAGCGGGGATCGGCACGCAGCACTTCGAAGCAGCGGCGCGTGTTGGCCAGGGCGTGCCGGCACAACTCCTCCCAGCCCTTGACCGCGTCGCTGGTGCCGAATCGGACATCCCACTCGTCGTCGGGAGGCGGGACCGTGACCCGGTCGCCGCGCTTGGGACTCACGCGGTGACCTCGACCGGTCCGAAGTCGCCGCCGGTGGCCTTGCGCGCCTGGGCGTATCGTGCGGGGTCGGCCTTGATGCGGGCGGTCGCCTGCCAGCCCGCGATGACCTCCTGTGCGGTGGTGTCGACATCCAGTTCCGCGGCGTCGGAGAGCGCCTCGACCAGTTCCAGGGTGAAGGAACGAAGCTCGTCAGAGGTCAGGTGGCGGACCCAGGGGAAGACGTCAGGCATGGCGATGACCAGCGTGCGGGCGGTCGGATCGTGCTTGAGGAGGGCCAGGAAGAGGCGCGATGCGGTGGTCAGCGTCTGTCCTCGCCGGTCCTCACGGTCGGCGGCGGTCAGGTAGAAGTCCGGGGCGTCGCGGTGGGTGATACGGACCCGGCCCAGGCGGACGGCGCGCTCGGCGACGGCTCGGGGGTTTCTGGACAGGTCCGAGAAGGTGACGGCGTCGGCGTTGCTGGTGCTCACCCCGCCATCGTAGGTCAGAACACATTCTGATAAGCGGTGAACCGCGGCGGCGCGCCCTCACGGAGTCCTGCCCCTGGCGCGGAAGGCGGCCGTCTTGACGCGGTTCTGGCAGGCGGTGCCGCAGAAGCGGCGGGTGCCGTTGCGGGAGACGTCCACGTAGACCCGGTCGCAGTGCGGCGCGGTGCACACGCCGAGGCGGTCGTGGAACTCGCTGCCCAGCACGATCGCGAGCCCGGTGGCGCAGCTCGCCGCCCAGTCCTCGGCGGCGGTGCCCCCGGTGCCGTGGAAGTGCAGGTGCCACGGCTCCCCGTCGTGCCGCTGGAGCAGCGGCCGGGCGCGGGTCTCCTGCCCGGGGCGACGGTGGTCTCGGTCGACGCGGACCCGCTGCTGCTCGGCCTCGGCCGGGCCGCCTACCCCCGGCTCAGGTTCGTCTCCGCGGACCTGCGCACGCCCGGCTGGAGCGACTCCCTGGGCCTGGACCGGCCCGCCGACGCCGCGGTGAGCACCACGGCCCTGCACTGGATCTCCGCGGCGGACCTGCCGAAGATGTACGGCGAGCTGGCGACCGTGCTGCGTCCGGGCGGGCTCCTGCTCAACGGCGACCACCTGGAGACCGACGACGCCACTCCGGCCCTCGCCCGCCTCGAGCGCGCCCTGCACGAGCGGGAGGCCGAGCGCAGGTTCGCCGGCCGGCGGCCCGAGGACTGGCGCCAGTGGTGGGACGCGGTCACCGCCGACCCCGCCTTCGCCGAGCTCCATGCGGCACGCACCACGGCGGGCGCCGACCACCACGGTTCGGAGTCCCCGCTGCTCTTCCAGCACGTCGACGCCCTCCGCGACGCGGGCTTCACCGAGGTCGGCTGCCTCTGGCAGCGCGGTCACGACCGGCTCCTCTGCGCCGTCCGAGGCCGTCGAGCCCCGGCCGGCCCAGCGGCGCCGCCGGGACGGCCGGAAGGCCTCCGGGGCCGATGGGAGGCCTCCGGAAGGCCTCCAGAAGGCCTCCGGGAAGGCGGCGAAGACGGTCGATCAGCCTTGAGGAGGCCCTTACCAGCCCGTCGAGAGCCCTAAGCTGGATGGATGACCCGAGTATCGCTTTTTTACCCATGCGCGGCTTCCCCCGAGGGCGGGTGGCGATGACCTGGGTCGGGATCTCGATCGCTCTCGTCGGCGCGCTCGGCTACGCCCTGGGCGCCGCGCTCCAGCAGTTCGAGGCGGTCGCGGAGGGCGCCTCGCTCAAGCTGATGAGACGCCCCCGCTGGTGGCTGGGGGGCGTCATCGGTTTCACCGGCGCGTCCCTGCACGCGGTGGCGCTGAGCTTCGCGCCGCTGGTCGCGGTGCAGCCGATCAGTGTGGCGACGCTGGTGTTCGCGGTGCCGCTCGCGGCGATGCTGCACGGCAGGAAGGCCCACCGGGCGGAGATCGTCGGCTCGGCCGCGGTGGCCGTCGGGCTGCTGGGCCTGCTGCTGCTGGTGCCCTCGCACGCGGTGACGCCGCACATGACGGGCCGGGAGGCGTTCGGCTTCCTCGGCTGCATCGGGCTGGTCGTCCTGGTGACCCATCTCGCCGGGCGGAAGGCGCGCGGCCCGGCCAAGGCGCTGGTGCTCTCGGTCGCCGCGGGCGCGGTGACGGCCAGCGTCTCCACCTTCGTCCGGGTGGTGGGCGGGAACTTCGGCGGCGAGTGGGCCAACCTGCTCAGCTGGTTCACCCTCGCCGTCCCGGTGCTGCTCATCTGCGCGGTCGTGCTGCTGCAGAAGTCCTACGAGGTGGGTTACTTCGGCATCGCCTACGCGGGCGTGCAGGTGGTCGACCCGATCACCTCGATCCTCGCCGGAGCGCTCCTGCTGGACGAGGCGATGCCCTCCGGTTGGTCGAACGTGCTCCCCGCGCTCCTGGCCGGAGCGCTCATGGTCTGGGGGACGCTCACCCTCGGGCGGCTCGCCCCCGACCACAAGGCCCCCGCGCCCTCCCCGGAGACCGTCCCCGCCCTCTCCGCGGAGTCCTCCGCGGATTCGGCCCCGGACCGCGCGGCGGAATCCGAACCGGCTCACGAGCCGGTCCCTGAGTCCGCCGCCGCTCCCGCTCCAGCCCCCGCTCCTCCGGCCCCCGCCTCCGCTTCCGAGAGCGTCTCGGTCACGCCGTAGGCGGGTGCCAGCCGAAGATGTCGTCCGCCGCGCCGGCGGCCTGTCCCGGGGCGAGCCGCGCGGCGAGCAGCATCGCCGTGTCGCGCAGCCGTACGGCGAGCGGATTGCGGATCTTCGTGGCGCGGCAGATCGCGGCGGAGCGGGCGACGATCTTCGAGGTCCGTTCCAGGCGGGCGGCGGTGTAGGCCCCCAGCCGTGAGGTGACGTCGGGCGCGGCGCCCTCCCCGGACCCGGCGACGTGGGCCAGCACGACCGCGTCCTCGATCGCCTGGCAGGCGCCCTGGCCCAGGTTGGGCGTCATGGCGTGCGCCGCGTCCCCCAGCAGCGCCACCCTGCCCCGGTGCATCGCGGGCAGCGGGGTCGCCAGGTAGTGGACGTCGTTGCGGAGCACGTCCTGCGGCGAGGCCGCGGCGAGCAGCGCCGGAATCGGGGCGTGCCAGTCGCCGAACAGCCGCCGCAGCTCCGGGAGCTCGCCATCGTCCCCGCGGTCGGCGCCGTTGCCGCCCGCACCGTTCCCGCCGCCCGCGGGCACGGTGTCGGTGGCGTAGCAGTAGGTCGTGCCGCCGGCCAGCGGCATGATCCCGAAGACCCGGCCGGCGCCCCAGCTCTCCGATGCCTGACCGGGCACGCCCTCGGCGGGGACGAGCACCCGCCAGCTCGTGGTCCCGGAGTAGCGCGGGCCGGGGTGGCCGGGGAACAGCGCCGCCCTGACGGGGGAGTGGATGCCGTCGGCGGCCACCACGAGCTCGGCCTCCAGGATGGTCTCCCGCCCGCCGCCCGCGCGCCGGTCCGACGACGGGGGTCCGGTGCCGGCGGCGCGACCGG
>NZ_CDRNDK010000210.1:0-10647 GCF_977012225.1 Planomonospora algeriensis
TCAACGGCGGTGAGCTCGCGGCGCTGTTCTGCTGGTCCTTCTTCCTCGTCGCGGTACTCGGCCCGGGACCGTGGGCGCTCGACGCCGTCCTGCGCCGGGACCGCGGGACGGCGGCGGCGCATCCGCCGGTGGTGGCGGCCCAGGTGAACGCCGAGGCCTGAGGGGCGCCACCACCACCGGCGGGGACTCAGGCGCCGGACAGGCGGATCATGTTCCAGGAGACGGCGGGCAGCACCGTCCGCAGGCGCCGCCGTCCGCGGTGACGCCGGTGAGCGGCAGGGGGGCGACGCGGTCGGGGTCGTCGGCGGTGTTGCGGGCGTAGACGTCGGGGCCGGACAGGGTGACGGCCGCCGTCGGCGTCACCGCGCCGAGGCCGCGGGAGTCCACGGTCAGTTCGAGCGGCTCGCTCGTCGAGCGGTTGACCGCGAACAGGACCGTCTCCCCGGTCTCGGCGTCCCGGGTGGCCACCGCGTCCAGCAGGGGGACCTCGCCGTACCTGGAGGTCTCGTGGACGGGGGAGACCGGCTCGACGCGCAGGACGTCGCCGCGGGCGTGCGCGGCGGTCAGCGCGAACGGGTGGAAGGTGGTCTGCCGCCAGGCCCGGCCTCCCGGCTCGGTCATGATCGGGGCGATCACGTTGACCAGCTGGGCCAGGGAGGCCGCGGTCACCCGGTCGCTGTGGCGGAGCAGCGAGATCAGCAGGCCGCCCAGGGTCACGGCGTCGGCCAGGTGGTAGTGGTCCTCCAGCAGCGGCGGCGCGACCGGCCAGTCGGCGGGCGGCTCGGCGTTCTGGAAGCGGGACATGTACCAGACGTTCCACTCGTCGAACGACACGTTGATCCGCTTCTTGGCGCCCAGCCGGGCCCGGACGCTGTCGGCGGTGGCCACGACCGACTCCACGAAGTGGTCCATGTCGACGGCCGAGGCCAGGAAGCTGGCCAGGTCGCCGTCGTGCTCCTCGTAGTAGGCGTGGCAGGAGACGTAGTCGACCACGTCGTAGGCCTCCTCCAGCACGGTGGCCTCCCACGCGCCGAAGGTCGGCATGGACGAGCCGGAGCTGCCGCAGGCCACCAGCTCCAGGTCGCGGTCGAGCATGCGCATCGCGCGGCCGGTCTCCGCGGCGAGCCTGCCGTACTCGCGGGCCGTCTTGTGGCCGATCTGCCACGGGCCGTCCATCTCGTTGCCCAGGCACCACATGCGGATCGCGTGGGGCTCCTTGGCGCCGTTGGCGCGGCGCAGGTCCGACCAGTGGGTGCCGGACTCCAGGTTGCAGTACTCCAGCAGGTCGAGCGCCTCCTGGACGCCCCGGGTGCCGAGGTTGACGGCCATCATCGGCTCCACCCCGGCCTTGCGCGACCAGCGCACGAACTCGTCCAGGCCGATGTGGTTGGGCTCGGTGCTGTGCCAGGCCAGGTCGAGCCGGCGGGGGCGGTTCTCCACGGGCCCGATGCCGTCCTCCCAGCGATAGCCGGAGACGAAGTTGCCGCCCGGGTAGCGGACGGTCGTCACCCCCAGCTCCCGGGTGAGTTCCAGCACGTCGCGGCGGAAGCCGTCCTCGTCGGCGGTGGCGTGGCCGGGCTCGTGGATGCCGGTGTAGACGCACCGGCCGAGGTGCTCGACGAACGTGCCGAAGGTACGGCGGTGCACCGGTGCGATGCGGAAGGCCGGATCGAGCGTGACGTGTGCCTGCTGCACGGAAGCTGCTCCCTGTCGGTGCGGTGGTGGGCGGGCCCGGGCCCGTGGCCGGTCCGGAGGCCGGCTCGGCGGCGGTGGGCCGGTGCCGCCCGATTGTTAGCGTTATCACAAGGGGCAGTCAAGGGATCGATCCGTGCCGGGGCGGCCTCGGGGCGGGTCAGCGTCCGCCGAGGACGGCCCAGCCGTGGGCGGGGACCAGGGCCGGGTCTCCCGGTGAGGGCGGGCCGGACGACTCCAGGACGGCGAGCCGTGCGGTCCCGCCGGGGGAGGTCCCGGTGAGGATCCCGGTGAAGGTCTCCGGGGGGAAGCGGTAGGGCGCGTCGCCGAGGTTGAGCAGGGTGAGGAGCCGGCGGTCCGGGCCTGCCGGGTCGGCGGAGAGCAGCGCGGCGGCCCGGTTGCTCAGGTGCGACAGGGTGGTGCGGGCCCGGATCAGCCACGGATGGCGGCGGCGGAGCCCGATCAGGCGCCGGTGCAGCCGGTGGACGGGCCACCCGGCGCCGGGCAGTTCCTCGGGGCGGTCGGGGAAGGCCGGGCGGATCGCGTCGTCTCCGCCGGCCCGGTCCTCCTTGATCCCCCGCAGGCCCTGCTCGTCGCCGTAGTAGACGCTGGGCATGCCGCCGACGGTGAACAGCACGGCCAGCGCGTGGCCGAGGTGGCGGTCGTCGTCCAGGCGGCTGGCCAGCCGGGTCACGTCGTGGTTGCCGGCGAAGGTCAGGGGCGTGAAGGTCGAGAGCAGCTCGCCGTGGCGTTCCAGGGTCCAGGCCAGCTCGTAGAGGTTCCCGTCGTTGATCGAGCTCCAGATCGCCTTCCAGAGCTCGTACTGGGTGACGGAGTCCAGCCCGCTGTCGCGGACGTATCCGGCGTAGTCGCCGTGGATGACCTCGCCGACGAACCAGGCGCCGGGATGCGACGGCCGGACCCGGTCCAGCGCCTCGCGCCAGAAGCGCGGCGGCACCGCGTAGGCGGCGTCCAGCCGCCAGCCCGACGCGCCCCGGCCGAGCCAGTGGTCCATGACGCGCACGACGTGGTCGAGCACCGCGGGCTCGCCGTGGTCCAGGGCCACCAGGCGGTGGTGGCCCTCGAAGACGTCGTAGTCCGTCCCGTCCGGCGTCCGGCGGAACCACGCGGCCGCGGCAGGGTCGGCGTCCGCCCGCCGGAACATCTCGAAGCCCCGGCCGACGTGGTTGAAGACGCCGTCCAGGACGAGGTGCAGGCCCCGCCGGCGGGCGGCGGAGACGAGCCGGTCGAAGTCGGCGTCGTCGCCGAGCCGCGGATCGATCCGGAAGTGGTCGACGGTGTCGTACCCGTGGGTCTCGGAGGCGAAGACCGGCCCCAGCTGGAGGCCGGAGCAGCCCAGTTCCACGGCGTAGTCCAGCCAGGCCTCCAGGTGCCGCAGCCGATGCCGGACCGGGCCCCGTCAGAGAGCGCGCCGGTGAGCGCGTTCGGGAGCGCGTCCGGGAGCGCGTCCGGTTCGGCGCCGGTGAACCCGAGCGGGTACACCTGCCACCAGATCGCGTGATCGGCCCATGGCGCCACGGTCGTCCTCCCTGCCGGCGGTCGCTTGATCCTCGCGGCGAACTCCTGCCCCGAACGTCACCCGTGCCCCGTCCGCGCGCCCGCATGCCGCCCGGCGCGGCAGGGAGGGACGGTTTGCGCGGAACAATATTCGGTTCACGGCGGAAGGCGTCCTACACTGGCCCGAACCACCAGAATGGAGTTCGGTAGCGATGCGAATCGGCCTGTTCGTCAACGAGCCCAAATCCCCCGATGTGCTCGGCAAACTGCGGGAGAAGATCGCCCGCGGGGCCGATGAGGGCTTCACCTCGGCGTGGGTCTCCCACATCTTCGGGCTCGACGCGCTCACCGCCCTCGCCGTGGCCGGCGCCGCGGTGCCGGGGATCGAGCTCGGCACCGCCGTCGTGCCGACCTACCCCCGCCACCCGGCCGCGCTGGCCCAGCAGGCGCTCACCGCCAACGCGGCCCTGGACGGCCGCCTGACCCTGGGCATCGGGCTCTCCCACCAGATGGTGATCGAGGGCATGTTCGGCTACAGCTACGACAGGCCCGCCCGGCACATGCGCGAGTACCTGTCGGTGCTGATGCCGCTGGCGCGGGGGGAGAACGTGACCTTCGAAGGCGAGACGATCACCGCCCGGATCGGCCTGAGCACGCCCGGCTCGGGCGACCTGCCGGTCCTCGTCGCCGCCCTGGCCCCGCGCATGCTCAAGCTGGCCGGCGAGGTCGCCGACGGCACCGTGCTCTGGATGACCGGCCCCAGGACCGTCGCCGAGCACATCGCCCCCGCCGTCACCGAGGCGCGCGGCCGCCGGCCGCCCCGCGCCGCGGATCGTCTGCGCGCTGCCCGTCTGCGTCACCGACGACGTCGAGGCCGCGCGGGCCAGGGCGGCCAAGGTGTTCGCCGTCTACGGGCAGCTGCCGTCCTACCGGGCGGTGCTCGACCGGGAGGGCGCGGCCGGCCCGGCCGACGTGGCGATCGTCGGGGACGAGGAGGCCGTCGCCGCCCAGATCGAGACGCTCGCCGCAGCCGGGGTCACCGACTTCGCCGCCGCCGAGTTCACCTCCGATGACCGGACGCGGGAGTTCCTCAAGACCCTCCTCTGACGGCGCGCCGGGCCCCGCGCGGCGCCGTCCGGGCGGCCTCCGGCGACACGGCTCCGGTTCGTACGGCGCACCCCCGGGGCCGTACGGCGTCCCCCCGAAGGCGCGCCGTACGGCCCGGGAGCCGCGGACGCGGCGGTCAGACGCCGAACGCGGCCAGGGGTCGCCAGGCCGAACCGACCGCCGGCTGACACCCCGCCGGCGACCTGGGCGAGGGTGTGGTGCCGCAGCCGCACCCGTGCCCAGCAGATCACCGCGACGACCGGAGCGCCCACCGCCAGGGCCGGTACGGCGGGCAGCGTGTGGGCGAGCACCACCACGGTGCCCGCCGACACGGCCGCGTGGAAGGAGATCTTCCAGCGGAGGGTGATCGGGACCGTCAGGGCGAGGGCGGACAGCATCGCGGCCACCGTGGCGACCAGCAGCGGCGGCCCGTCCAGGGAGGCCAGCAGCACCAGGGCGACGACCACCGCGACCATCGCCACCAGCAGCGGCTTGGTCCGGCTCGCCCGGTCGACCAGGTGGTGGGAGTCCAGCCGCCCGGAGCGCACCCCGGCCAGGATCACCCCGGCCGGGACGCCGCCGCACAGCAGCGAGGCCATCAGCCCCCACGCCGCGCCCTGCCAGCCGCCCGTGGCCAGGCCGACCACCGGCGGAAGGCCGATGACCAGGGCCTGGGGCGAGAAGAGGTCGGTCACCCACCGCGCGACGGTCGCGCCGATCCTGGAATCCGGCGCCGCTCCCTGGCCAGCCATCGGTCAGTCGTTGGCGTGCAGGACGCTGTTGAGCTCCACCCCGGTGCCCTGGCGGGGGACGACCTCGACGGCGCCGGTGGTGGAGTTGCGGCGGAACAGCAGCCCGGAGGCGCCGGAGAACTCGGCGGCCTTGACGACCCTGCCGTCGGGGAGCGTGACCTTGGTCCCGGCCGTGACGTAGAGACCGGCCTCCACCACCACGTCGTCGCCCAGGGAGATGCCGATGCCGCTGTTGGCGCCGAGCAGGCAGCGCTGCCCGACGGAGATGACCTGCTTGCCGCCGCCCGACAGGGTGCCCATGATCGAGGCGCCTCCGCCGACGTCGGAGCCGTCGCCGACGACGACCCCGGCCGAGATGCGCCCCTCCACCATGGAGGTGCCCAGGGTGCCGGCGTTGAAGTTGACGAAGCCCTCGTGCATCACCGTCGTGCCCGCGGCCAGGTGCGCGCCGAGCCGGACGCGGTCGGCCTCGGCGATCCGGACGCCGGTCGGCACCACGTAGTCGACCATCCGGGGGAACTTGTCGATGCCGTAGACGGTCACCTGGCCGCGGGCGCGCAGCCGGAGCCGCACCTCCTCGAAGCCCTCGACCGCGCAGGGGCCGTGGTTGGTCCACACGACGTTGCTCAGCAGGCCGAAGACGCCGTCGAGGTTCTGCCCGTGCGGCTTGACCAGGCGCGCCGAGAGCAGGTGCAGGCGCAGGTAGGCGTCGTGCGCGTCGGCGGGCGGCTCCGACAGCTTGGCGATCCCGGTCTCCACGGCGACGACCTCCACGCCGCGGTCGGCGTCGGGGCCGAGCAGCGCGGCGGCGGCGGGGCCGAGGGCCTGCCCGGCCTCCTGGGAGGTCAGCCGCCGGGTGCCCGGCGCGGAGGGCTCACCCAGCTTCGGGGAGGGGAACCAGGTGTCGAGCACGGTCCCGTCGGGGGTGATGGTCGCGATGCCGACGCCGTGGGCGCCGGAAGTCTGAGCTGCTGCGTTCACAGCGACCAAGACTAAATGATGTCCCCGGGGCGGGCCGCGGACGGGCTCGCCGACGACGGGGCCGAGGTCCTCCGTACGCCCCTCCGTACGCTGCGGAGGGCGTGCCGGAGCGCCGGAGAGGACGGCGGACGACCCGCCGGACGCCGGCCGGGCGCTCGCGCGCCCGCGTCCGGTACGCGGAACCCGCCCGGGCGCCGCGGGCGGAACGCCCGGGAATTCGCGTTGCGGTCACCGGTAGCATCGGTTTTCTGACCACTCATCGAAGGAGCAACCGTGTCTGCCGTGCCAGAACTTCGCATCACCCTCGCCGGAGCCGAGCGTGTGGTGGCCGGGGGCACGACGTACGGCGACGTCCTCGGAGCCGACGGCCGTTCCGTGGTCGCCGCCCGGGCGAACGGCGAGCTGAAGGACCTCGCGGCGGTCGTGGCCGACGGCGAGGCGATCGAGCCCGTCGAGGCCGGCAGCGCCGACGGCCGGGCGATCATCCGCCACTCCACCGCGCACGTCATGGCC
This sequence comes from Planomonospora algeriensis, assembly GCF_977012225.1. Taxonomy (NCBI): domain Bacteria; kingdom Bacillati; phylum Actinomycetota; class Actinomycetes; order Streptosporangiales; family Streptosporangiaceae; genus Planomonospora; species Planomonospora algeriensis. The sequence goes on from NZ_CDRNDK010000210.1 coordinate 6,564, forward strand.
CAGGCCGTCCAGGAGATCTTCCCCGAGGCGAAGCTCGGCATCGGCCCGCCGGTCGAGAACGGCTTCTACTACGACTTCGACGTCGCCAACGCGTTCACCCCCGACGACCTCAAGCGCATCGAGAAGCGCATGCGCGAGATCGTCAAGCAGGGGCAGCTGTTCTCCCGCCGTCCCGTCTCCGACGCCGACGCGCGCACCGAGCTCGCCGCCGAGCCGTACAAGCTGGAGCTGATCGGCCTCAAGGGCGGCGCGGCCGACGAGGAGAGCGTCGAGGTCGGCGCGGGCCAGCTGACCATCTACGACAACCTCGACGCCAAGACCGGCGAGTTGTGCTGGAAGGACCTGTGCCGCGGCCCGCACGTGCCGAGCACCCGGTCCATCCCGGCGTTCAAGCTGATGCGCTCCGGCGGCGCCTACTGGCGGGGCAGCGAGAAGAACCCGCAGCTGCAGCGGATCTACGGCACCGCCTGGGAGTCGCGCGAGAAGCAGGACGAGTACCTCCACCTGCTGGAGGAGGCCGAGAAGCGCGACCACCGCAAGCTCGGCGCCGAGCTCGACCTGTTCTCCTTCCCCGACGAGCTGGGCTCGGGCCTGCCGGTCTTCCACCCCAAGGGCGGCATGATCCGCAAGCTCATGGAGGACTACTCGCGGCGCAGGCACACCGAGGCGGGTTACTCCTTCGTCAACACCCCGCACATCACGAAGGAGAACCTCTACCAGACCTCCGGCCACCTGGACTGGTACGCCGACGGCATGTTCCCGCCCATGGAGCTCGAGGGCGCGAGATACTACCTCAAGCCGATGAACTGCCCCATGCACAACCTGATCTTCCGGGGGCGCGGGCGGTCCTACCGCGAGCTGCCGCTGCGCATGTTCGAGTTCGGCACCGTCTACCGCTACGAGAAGTCGGGCGTCGTGCACGGCCTGACCCGCGTGCGCGGCCTCACCCAGGACGACGCGCACATCTACTGCACCCGCGAGCAGATGCGCGACGAGCTGGCCTCGCTGCTGCGCTTCGTGCTCGACCTGCTGCGCGACTACGGCCTGAGCGACTTCTACCTGGAGCTGTCCACCAGGAACCCGGAGAAGTCCATCGGCGACGACGAGACCTGGGAGGAGGCCACCGAGACGCTGCGCGAGGTCGCCGAGTCGGAGAACCTCGAGCTCGTCCTCGACCCGGGCGGCGCGGCCTTCTACGGGCCGAAGATCTCCGTGCAGGCGCGCGACGCGATCGGCCGCTCGTGGCAGATGTCGACCATCCAGCTCGACTTCATGCTGCCCGAGCGCTTCGAGCTCGAATACCAGAGCGCGGACGGCTCGCGGCAGCGGCCCGTCATGATCCACCGGGCGCTGTTCGGTTCGATCGAGCGCTTCTTCGGCGTCCTGGTCGAGCACTACGCGGGCGCGTTCCCCCCCTGGCTCGCTCCGGTCCAGGTCATCGGCATCCCGATCGCCGAGGCCCACGCGCCCTACCTGCAGGACGTGGCGAAGAAGGCCCGGGAGCGCGGCATCCGGATCGAGGTGGACACCTCCGACGACCGGATGCAGAAGAAGATCCGCAACGCGCAGAAGGCCAAGGTGCCGTTCATGCTGCTGGCGGGCGACGAGGACATCGCGAACGGCGCGGTCTCCTTCCGCTTCCGCAGCGGCGAGCAGAAGAACGGCGTCCCGGTCGACCAGGCGATCGACGAGATCGTCGCCGCGATCGAGAGCCGCGTCCAGGTCTGACCTCTTCCACGCGGGCCGGGCCCATACGGGTCCGGCCCTGTGCGCGCTCCGGCTCCGCACGGGCCCGCCCGCCGCGCGCGGGTCCGGTCGCCTTCCGTCCGCGTGAACGCGGCGGGCCGTTCTGCGCGGCCCGCCGCGTTCCGTGTCCGGACCTGAGGTCCGGACCTCAGGCGTCCGGGTTCGGGGTGCCGTCCTCGCCGCTCCCGGTGCTTCCGGCGACCTCGGAGCCGACCTCGCCGGGCAGCCGCACGTCGTCGACGGTGACGTTGACCTCGACGACCCGCATGCCCAGCATCCGGCTGACCGTGCGGGCCACGTTGGTCTTCACCTCGTTGGCCACGTCCATGACCACGTGGCCGTACTCGGCCACGATCGCGACGTCGACGGCGACGGTCCGGTCCTGGACGTGGGCGCCGACGCCCCGGCCGGCCCGCCGGGCGCCGGAGCGCTCCCGGTGCGCCTGCGCCAGCTGGCCGGCGTCCTCGCCCAGGTCGGCGACCCCGGTCACCTCCAGCGTGGCGAGGGCGGCGACCTTCTCGACCACCTCGTCGGCGACCTTGATCCGGCCCTTCACCACGGCCCCGGAGACCGGCTCGGGGGCCGAGGCCACGGACAGGCCGAGCGAGAACGGGCGGACGGCGGGCGTCACCGGGTCCGCCGCCGTCGCCGTGATCGCGGGCGTCACCGCGGTCGTCTCGACGGGGGACACGCCGTCCTCGATGCCTGCTGCGGTTCCTGCGGCTTCGACGGTGTCCTCGACGGATTCCGCGGCGGAGACGTCGGTCGTCATTGGTGCTCCTCGGCTGTGGTCTGTCACGCTCGCTGGGACTCTGCCGGAATTATCCCCCGCCGCGCCGTCACAGCGGTCCCCGGTGCCTCACCGGTGACCCGGGGAGGCACCTGACCGGACGGATCCGCCGGGCAATATGCTGGCCGCCATGAGCAACGAGCCAGAGCTCCAGCAGGGAGCAGGGACGCCGGACGCGTTCGAAAGGCTCTGGACCCCTCACCGGATGGCGTACATCAAGGGCGAGAACAAGCCGACCGGCTCGGGTCCGGGGGACGGCTGCCCGTTCTGTGAGATCCCGAAGCTGGACGACGAGGACGGGCTGATCGTGGCCCGGGGCGAGGCCGTCTACGCCGTCCTCAACCTCTACCCCTACAACTCCGGCCACCTGCTGGTCTGCCCCTACCGGCATGTTCCGGACTACACCGACCTGAACCCCGCCGAGACCGCGGAGTTCGCCGACTTCACCCGGCGCGGGCTGACCGCGCTGCGCAAGGCCAGCGGCGCGCAGGGCTTCAACGTCGGCATGAACCTCGGCGACGCGGCCGGCGCGGGCATCGCGGCCCACCTGCACCAGCACGTGGTGCCCCGCTGGGGCGGCGACACCAACTTCATGCCGGTGGTCGGCCAGACCAAGGTGCTGCCTCAGCTGCTCCGCGACACCAGGTCGCTGCTGGCCGGCTGCTGGCCCGACGCGTAAGGCGAGCCGCCGTCGCGCAGCACCGCGACGCCCACCGAGAGCACCAGCGGTACGGCCAGCGCCAGCGCCATGGACAGCACCGCCGCGCCCGAGTCGTTGACGAGCATGCCCACCACGCCGCTGACCAGCGTGCCGATCAGCCCCGCCCGCAGCGCCGGGGAGTACGCGAACGCGGCCGGCAGCACCCCGGCGGTGGCCTTCTCCGGCCGCAGCAGCGCGTAGACGAGGAACGCGAGCGCGGCCACCACGATCGGCATCAGGTTGGGGCTGAGGAGCGTGCCCACCATCGCGCCGAACTTGCGGCCGATGACGTCCAGCGCCTCACCGCTGTAGATCTGGCCGACGAACCGCCCGAGGTGGGTCTGGGAGGACGGCGGGCGCAGATGGTCGAGGTAGGCGATCGCCATCACGGTGACGCCGCCCGCCGCGCAGAGCGCCCCGAGCCGGACGATCGAGACCCGCCGCTCCCCGACGAGCAGCGCGGCCACCGCGATGCCCGGCACGAACGCGATCACGCCGCCGAAGTCGCTGCCCACGCCCGGCCAGCCGCCCAGGATCATCGCCGCGCCGCCGAGCACCGCGAAGACCGCCATCGCGGCGACCCGGCGGCCCCGGCCCGCCAGCCGGTGCGCGATCGTCGCCGCCAGCAGCAGCACCGAGGTGGCGAACAACGCGAACGGGATGTTGCCCAGACCGTAGTAGCGGGCGCCGACCACCGCCGAGTAGCCCATCACGCTGTTGAGCTGCAGGGTCGTACCGGTCAGCAGGTCGCCGGCGAGCACCGCCGCGGTCACCCCCGCCACGACCGCCAGCGGCCCCAGCGGGCTGCCCCGGCGCAGGGCGGCACGCCGGGAGCGCGACCGCGGGCC
>NZ_CDRNDK010000211.1:0-10633 GCF_977012225.1 Planomonospora algeriensis
AGAACGCCCTGCTGGCCGTCTCGGGGCTGCTGATCGCCGCCGCAGCGGGCATGTGGTGGCTGCACCGGCGCCGCACCGCCCGGACGCCGCCGCATCTGGAGTCGGCTGCGGATGCGGCGGCGGTTGCGGTTGCTGACCGGCCGCCGCGCCGCGGCGGTGGGCCGGTCATGGTCCGGTTCGCGGTCTGTGCTGGGATAGCCGGTCATGACGATTCTCCGCTCGCTGGTGCTGTTCGCTCTGGCCGCCGTGTTCGAAATCGGCGGCGCCTGGCTGATCTGGCAGGGCTGGCGCGAGCACCGGGGGACCGCCTGGATCGCCGCCGGCGTCCTGGCCCTGGCCGCCTACGGGTTCGTGGCCACCTTCCAGCCCGACGCGCACTTCGGGCGGATCCTGGCCGCCTACGGCGGTGTGTTCGTCGCCGGGTCCTTGGTCTGGGGCATCGTCATGGACGGTTTCCGCCCCGACCGCTGGGACGTGATCGGCGCGCTCATCTGCCTGATCGGGGTGGCGGTCATCATGTACGCCCCGCGCGGATGACCACCCCCGGCCGCCGGTGATCCGCCCGGCGACCCTGCCCTCACCACTGAGTCGTACGGCACAGCCCGCACCAGGCCTCGGCCCAGCAGCACGCGGCGCGCATCGCGAACCGGATCCTTGGTTCCACGCGGGGCGGGACGACTGCGACCCGCCCGGGCCGGAGGCGCCGCTCGGCCGCGAGCGGGTCGTCGCTAGGGCGCGTATCGAGTTGTGATCAATCTTGGAGATTCACCCGTACGGCGGGGCCCGATCCGATAGACCGTCGAACGTGACGCGTGCGCAACTGACGGACGAGGAGTGGGAGTTCATCGAGCCGTACCTGCCGATCGGCAGCTACGGCCCGTACCCGCAGCGGCTGCGGCAGCAGTTCGAGGGCGTGATCTGGCGGTTTCGGACGGGCGGGCAGTGGCGGGAGATGCCGAAGGAGTTCGGTGCCTGGCCGACCGTGCACAACCGCTTCCGGCAGTGGAGGGACGCCGGTGTCTTCGACGCGCTGCTGGAGGGCCTGATCGCGCAGGCCGCCGCGCGCGGTGAGGCGGACCTGTCGCTGGTCAGCGTGGACTCCACCGCCGCCCGGGCGCACCACGACGCCGCCGGGATGCACCTGGGCCCAGACGTCATCACCGCACTGGAGAAGGCCGCCGAAGACGACAGGGCCCGGCAAAAGGGGGCGGCCAGGACGGACGACAAGAGCAGAACGCCGCAAACGATCCCGAAGCAGAAGAACGGCGACACCTCCGGCGTCGGCGCAGGCTCCGGCTGAAAGCCGCCCTGCTCGGACGGTCCAAGGGCGGGCAGACCAGCAAGATCCATCTCGCCGCCGACCGTAGATGCCGCCCGCTGGCGTTCGTCCTGACCGCGGGGCAGGCCGCCGACAGCCCGCAGTTCATCCCGGTGCCGCAGGGGATACGGGTGCGGGGGCCGGTCGGTCGTCCCCGCACCCGGCCCGGCGCGGTCGCGGCGGACAAGGCCTGCTCCTCCCGTGGCAACCGCACCTACCTGCGGAGTCGCCACATCAAGGCGGTCATCCCGGAGAAGCGGGACCAGGCCGCCCACCGCAAGAAGAAGGGCAGCAGGGGCGGCCGGCCTGGTGGATGGTGCGGACCCAGAGATCATGTGAGGGTTCAGGGGGGAAAGGCCGCTCGGTCGGTGACCGAGCGGCGCACGATCCGGAGGGTGGCCAGGAACGTGATCCGGTCCGGATCGACCCCGGCCGCGGTGGCTGCGGTGCAGATCAGGGTGGCCAGGGCCCAGTGGGTGAGGAGGTAGGCCCAGATCTCCTGACGGACCAGGTCCGGGGTCCGCGACCGCAGGACCCTGCCGGGACCGCGCAGGTGGATCTTCAGTTGAGCGAATCCGGTTTCCGCCTCCCAGCGCTCCTGGTAGCAGGCGGCGAGCTGCTCGGCGGTCGCCTCCGCAGGATCGAGGATGGTGGTGATGAGCCGGATGTGCTCGCCCCTGCGGTCGGGCACCGTGTAGTCGACCACCCGCACGATCACCGCCAGGTCCGGATCAAGATCGCGCTCCGAGCGGGCGTCATCTCGCAGCCGATCCTTCTGCGATCGGCGCAGCTTGGTGGGCTTGGTGATGACGGCGAGAGGAGGACCCGTCGTCCAGGTCTTCCAGCCAGTGCGGGTGCAGGCCGGCCTGGACGCGCCAGAGAAGGGCCGCGCCGGCCGAAGCGGCGTATTGCCAGGCGCGGAAGCTGTAGAAGCCGCGGTCGGCGGTCAGCAGCATCTCGGGCGTGAGCCGCTCGTACAACGAGTAGGCGAGGGTCTGCTCACTGCCGGCAACCCGAGGTGTCCGCCGCGACGATCGCGTGCGAGGCGCACTCGCTGATCGCCACCACTCTGGCCTGCGGGTACACCGTCTCGTACCCGCCCGCGCTGTCGTTGGGGAACTCCGCCGGGTTCGCCGCCGTGTCCGGCAGATCGAGGATGAACCCGTCGATCGCCATCAACCGCCACCGCCCCAGCCACGCCCCTGAGGTCGCCTCCGTCGCGGCCGGACGGGCGAGGCGCTCGAACACTTCCCGAACGACCCCGGCCCCCAACCGCTGCCGGGCCTGGGTGACCGCTCCACGCGTCGGCGGCTCCCACCGCACTCCCGGCACCGCCGCGAGCAGACCGGTCAGCTTCTCCGCGACCTCCTCATAGTCGTCGTCCGCGAACAGGCACAACGCCATCAGCAGATAGATGACCACATGCGCGGGGAGCTACCGCCCAGCCCTGCTCGGCCGCCACCAGGTACCAGCGAACCGCCTCCTCGAGACGGCCGGTATCACGGCACAGCGCGCCCAGCAGGCTCGCGGCGTTGCGTGCCCGGTCTCGGCCACCTGCCTCAGCAGCGGTTCGGCTGCTTCGAGGTCGCCTTGGAAGTACAGCTCCTGCGCCCGCTGGAACACCGTCATGCGGTCCACATCACCATCATGCCGCCGGCAGAACCGCTGGCCGGTTCAGGTCGGAGGGAGCATGTCCCATGAGCCAGCTGTCGATTTCCGAAGTCGTCTGCATGGATGTCCGTAGCCCTGTGCACACCGGTCGTCCACCCTCATCTGGCCTGTAGGGGGCGGTTCCGATGGCAAGCAGCCGGGTCACTGCCGCGATCGGGTCGTGTGCGGTAGGAAGGCGTACGTGACCGATGATCAGCGACACGGCCGTCAACGGCAGGACCGCTCACGGGCGCCCCGTCTCGCGGGGATCTTCGTGGGGGCGCTGGTGGCCGGAGCGGGATTCGGCGTAGCGACCTCCCTCGCCAACGCCGCCGCCCACAGCTACGCCGACCTCGAAAGCGAGGACTACACCACCAGCGGGTGGTCGATCGCGGAAGTCGTGAGCGTGCTGCTGGACTCCGGCTGGGCGTGGGCGGGGTTGGCGGTCGTCGTGGGATGGCTGGCCTGCCGCGCCGGAGCAGATCGCCCCGCGGCACTGGCCCGGGCCGCCGCCGCAGGTGCGCTGGCCCTGCTCGCAGCCACGGCCGCCTACAGCGTGGCGGAGACCCTGCGCAGCAGCGGCCCCCTGTCCTCCTGGTATATGACCGAGCCGCTCGTGTGGTGGGTCACCAGCGTCATCTTCGGGGCGCCTTTGGGTTCCGTCGGTGAGTGCATCGCGCGTCCGGGAGTGATCGGCTTGCTCGCGAGACTGACCGTGCCGGTCGGCGCCGCCGTCCAGATGATCGTGCTTCCGCTCGGCAGGAACGAGCTGATCGCGGCCATCGGCAAGACGATCGTGTGGGCCGCGGCTGCCGTGAGCATCGGCGTCGTCGTCATCCGCTTCCTCGGCGCGCAGCGGCGCCGGCGCTCCCCGGCGGCCGCGGAGTCGCCGTAGGCGGCGGATCACCCTGTTCAAGGGCTCGGGACCGGCCTCCGAGGCCCGCGGGCCGGATGGCCGCCGCTGCGAGGCCGTGCTCCGCGACGCCGGCCTGGCCGGCCCGCTCAGTCCTGCGGCTTGCGCCAGGTGATGCTGTAGCGCAGCAGGAGGTGGCGGCGGTACCGGGAGCCCGGCAGGATCTCGGCGGCCACCGCCCGCATCTGCCGATACGTCACCGGCGGCGGCCACACCGTGGGCGACGGGTGCTCCCAGTGGCCCTTGGCGGCGCGGTGGAAGGCGCCGACGACGACGCCGGCGAGATCGCGCGGCAGGTCGCCCGGCATGGTACTGCGGGCGAGGCCGACGATGGCCAGGACCCCACCGGGGCGCAGCAGATCGCGCATACGAGTCAACCCGGTGGCGGCGTCCATGTGGTGCAGGGTGGCCACCGACGCGACGACGTCGAACGAGGCGGGCTCGAAGGGGTGGGTGAGGACGTCACCGAGGATGTAGTCGACGTCGCCCGGGTGTGCGCGCGCCTGGTCGATGCTGGGCGCGTGCAGGTCGATGCCGGTGACGTGCGGCACGGCCCGACGCAGTTCGCGGGCGAGCGTGCCCTCGCCGCAACCGACGTCGAGGGCGTGCCGGGCGCCGTCGGGAACCGCGTGAAGGATGCGGGGATGGTAGTGGATATTGTGGTTCCACCGCCTGTCGTTCTTCACCGTCATGTGATCATCCTGTCGGATACGGGCGAGGCGGTGATCCCGCTACGCGAAACGGTTGCGGGATAACCTTCGTTATCTGGCAAGATGGGCCCGTATCGCGCTGAGTGAGCTGGATGGATGCCGTCCGGCCCGGACAGTTCATTTCCCGGTTATCGGGCAACCTGGTGAGTGGTGGAGGGCGACGGCATGGATCCGATCATCATCGAGCACCTCGGCCGTGCCCATCGGCTCGCCCGGCATCTGGACGATTTCCTCACCGACCTGTCCAAGGCAGGCGCCTCCGGCCAGACGATCCGCGCCTACCGCGGTGACCTCCTCCAGTTCTGCGCGCACCACGACGGCGAGATCACCGAGTTGACCGCCGCGCCGGTCCGCTCCTACCTGGCCGAGATCGCCGATCTCGCCGCGTCGACCCGTAAGCGCAAACGGGCGGCGATCGCCTCGTTCTGCAAATGGGCGGTCCGTCACGATCTCCTGTCGGCCAATCCGATGGACCGGATCGACACCATCAAGGTCCCCAAGACCCTGCCCCGGCCGGCTGCGGCCGCCGATGTCGCCAAGGTCCTCGCCGTGATCTGCTCCCGGCGGCCCCGCAAGGACGTTCCGCTGGACCGGCTGCGGGATCGGGTGCTGTTCGAGACCGCGTACGTGTGCGGTGCCCGCGCCTCCGAGGTGTGCGGGATCTATGTGGAGGATCTGGACTTGCGGCTGGACGACGAGCATGTGCGCCTGTGCGGCAAGGGCGGCACCGTGCGGACCGTGCTGCTGGATGACCGCGGCTATGTCGCGCTGCTCAGGTTGTACCTGGCCCGCGCCGGATACGGTGCCGGACCCCTGTTTCGGGCCAGCATCAACGGCTCGGGCGGGCCGCTGTCGTACGACGCCGCCCACCACCGGTGGAAGGGCTACTGCGCCGCGGCCGCAGTGAGTATCGGCATCCACCAGCTGCGCCACGCGCACGCCACCGAGCTGATCAACGCGGAGGTGTCCATCGAGGCCGTCCGTCGCCGCCTCGGCCACGCCTCCGCCGAGACGACGCAGCTGTATGCGCTGCTGGATGACAAGGTCGCCGACGCCGAGATCCGTGCCGCCCGGCGCCACCGCGACCGCTCGAGACGCTGACCGGTCGTCAAAGCCGCCGACCGGGGAGAAGATCGGCACGGCCGAGCTCATGAGGGCCGGGCAGGTAGCGCTCGGGGACGCCGATGTCGATGAGGTCCTGGCGTCTGCGGTTGAAGATCGCGAGCGTCCGGCTGGAGGAGGCGAGCATGGCAAGGAGCCGGCGGGCGACGGCCGGGTCGGTCCGGGCGGTCTCGAGTGCCGTGGTGAGCTCCTCCCGCAGGTCTTCTCGGCGGTCGGCCACACCGGCGCGCCGGGGCGGATCGCGTCGTAGACGGCCCGGTGCGGCTCGCGCATCAAGGCAGGACCGAGCGTGCCGCGGGCGGTGATCGCTCCGCTCTCGGCCAAGTGCAGCGCGACCGCTGCGGCCTCCAGCATCGCTTCCTGGCATGCCCGATCAAGCTGCTCATAGGGCCGCCACACGGTCAGGCCGGCCCGCAGCGGTCGGCCGACGGTGCCCCAGATCAGTTCGAGGGCGGCGGCCGAGTGCCGGTGGAGGCGGGAGGAGGAGATGCTGACCTCGTCCAGCAGGGTGCGCAGGAGCCGTAGCCAGACGCCGACGTGTACCGCCCGGCGGGGCAGGGAGACCATGCCGGTGTCCATACCTTCCCGGGTGAGCCGGTCCAGGGCCAGGACGGGCTCGGACACGGTGCGGTGGGGAGGCGGCCGCCCCAGCGCGAAGGCGAGGGCGACGTCGCCTTCGGCTTCGAGGCGGCACACGTGCTCGGGGCAGCCGAGCATGAGCGGGAGCGTCGCGGTGAGCGGCGTACCGCGGTCGGGGTCGGCGGCGCAGACAGGGCAGACCCGCCGCGGCCCTCGGCGGGCCGGGTGTTCGGGCCGCAGCCAGGGCCGCCATCGCCCGACGACGTTGGTGCCGGCCTCCCCCGGGCAGAACAAGACCGAGTCCTGGCGGACGTAGGTGTGGAAAGCCTGCGAGCCGTCGGCGGGTTCGAGGCTCTCCAGCAGCCACGGCACCCATCCGGCGATCGTCGCCAGCCGCAGCTCGGCGACCTCGACCCCGGTCCGCTCCGCCAGCGCCTCCAGCACCGGCCGGGGCGGATCCCAGTCCAGGTCGTCCTCGGGCGCCTTCCCGACCAGAGCCGAGGCCGGACCGAGGTTGTGGGTCAGCAGTTGCGCAACCGTCAGCTCGTAGCGTGCCGACAGGCGGCCGAGCCAGGACGACAGTGCTTCGCCCGGTCGCGGCGGCGGGTGGACCGGCCACCGGCGGGCACCACCACCGCTCACAGCAGCTCGCGTTCGAACAACCGGCGCCGCTCGGTCGGCCCGCTGTAGGTCGTCATCAGCAGGGTCCGCTGGTTGATCGACTCCTCGCCCGAGGAGATCGCCACGATCGCGGCCTCGGTCAGCAGCGCCGACAGCTCGCCGATCGTCCCCTCGCTGCGGGTCAGCAGGTACTCGGCCATCTCCGGCGTCGCGATCGCCGAGGGGCGGCGCAGCGGGAACGAGGCGGCGAAGCTCGCCAGCAGCGACCGCGCCTCGGCATCGGGCTGCCAGCGCGGCAGCGCGAACGGCGCGAACCGGTTCTCCAACTGGTCGTCGGAGCGGATCGCCAGGTAGGCCTCGCGGGTGCCGACCCCCACCAGCGGGATCTTCAGCTCGTTGCCCAGGAAGCGCAGCAGATTGAGGAACTCCCTGCGGGCGCTGCCGTACCCGGCCAGGGTGTTGTGCAACTCGTCGATCACCAGCACCCGCACCCCGGCCTCACGCAGCAGCCGCAGCGCCAGCTGCTCCAGCACGGCCAGCCAGCTTCATCGCCGGCCGCAACGGCGATCCCAGACCGGCCAGCAGCGCGGTGTAGAAGCGGCCGACGTGCGGGTCCGACGGCATCTGCACCACCAGGACCGAGATCTCCTCCCGATCGCGGTGCGCGACGACCGGGTGCGCCCGCCGGAACTTCTCGATGATCATCGACTTGCCGTTGTTCGTCGCACCGATCAGCAGCAGGTTCGGTGTCCGCTGCCGCGCCGGCAACGCCAGCAGCTCCTCCAGCCTCTCCAATGCCTGCGTGGCACGGGTGTAGCCGATCCACCGGTCGGCGCGCACATAGCGCAGCCGCTCGGCCGCGGGCAGCCGCGCCACTCGCCGGGCGCTCTCATGCAGATGTGACAGATCCTCCGGATCCCGGACCTCCGCATCGCTCACCACTGCTCGATCACCTCGAACGGCGCCGGGGCCGCCACAGGCCCGACATCCGCCGGCGGGGGCACCACCGGTGCCGCTGCGGCCCGGGCCGTGACCGCGGCACGGCGCTCCACCGCACGGCGGGCCGTGCGGGTCGTGGCCGCCGCGTCCTCGGCGATCCGCCGCATCTGCTCCACCATCACAAACAGCGCGTTCTCATCCACCTGATCGCGGCCCGCCTCCTGCAGCGCCGCGATCGCCGCGCGCTGCTCCCACAGGCTGATCGGCGGCCGCGACATCGTCCGATACGGCACCTCCAGGTAGGAGACGCCGTTGGGGTCCAGTGCCCAGATCCGGGAGATATCGCGCGGATCGCGCCGCAGCACGAACTTGCCCAGCTGCCCGCAGCGAGCGATCCACGGCTTGAGGCCGGCGCAGAAGTACTGGACGTGATCGAGGGTGAAGCCCGTCCTGCTCAGCACCCGCCGCTCGACCGGCAGGAAGTCGACCAGGAACGCCGTCTCGCTCACCACCGTCGCCGGGCGTCCCCCCTCGGCGACGCCCTGCTCCCACCGTGCGGCCCGGGTCTGCCTCAGCGTGCCGTGCACCTGGCCGTGGTAGACCGCCACCGCCAGCGCCAGCCACGTGTTCAGCTCGGCCAACGTCAGCACCGCAGCCGCCTGGCTGTCATAGCGGCCCCGCTCGGCCGGGTTGGAGAACGTGGTGCCCGGCAGCTCGTGCACCATCTCCATCATCGTGCCGATCAGCCGCTCGACGATCCCGCCGAAATGCGGCTGCCCCGGCGGCCGCCACGCCACCGCGATCCCGTGCTGGTCACAGCCCCGCCGCAGCGCCTCGCTCTTGAACTCCGCCGCGTTGTCCACGTAGATCTCGCGCGGCTTGCCGGACATCGGCCAGGCCGCATCCACCCCGAGCCGCTCCAGTTGCGGCCGCTTGTCGGTCGCCATGTGCGCCAGGCACAAGCCCACCGACAGCGCCGACGGAGCCTCCAGCGTGACCACCAGCCCGCACACGCACCGCGACGCCACGTCGATCGCCACCGTGACGTACGGCCGGCCGATCGGCCGCCGGTACCGCTCGTCCACGATCTCCAGATCCACGACCGTGTGGTCGATCTGCACCCGCTCCAGCAGCCCTTCGATCACCGGAGGCTCCCCGCCCGCCGCCCGCAACGCCCGAGCGGCGTCCGCGCCCTGCCGGGCCATGGCGGCCACCACCGGATCCAGCCGCGCGATCCGGCGCTCCAGCGTCCCCCGCGACGGGACCGGCAGGCCGCGGATCCGGCATTGCCGGACGACTTCCTTGTAGACCGTCGTCACCGAACGGCGCTGCTTGGACAGATACCGCGTCCGGATCACCTCCACAAGCAGCGCCTCGACCTCCTCCGGTAACCGGCCCCGGCCGCGCCCACCACTCGATCGTCGAGGAAAAAGGTCAGAGGCCAGCCCCGAACCCGTCCGCCATCGCTTCCGCAACCCGTACACCTGCCGACGAGAGACCCCCAACTCCGCTGCTGCCTCATCCGCCGCCGCCACCCGGACCCACGGCTCCCGAGCCAACCGGCCGATCACCTCGGCCCGGCGGACGGCGACCTCCCACTCCTCCGCCGAAGCCGTCAGCACACCCAGCTCCGCCACGCCGTCGACCACGCCGACCTCACCGTTGTGCACACGAGTACGGACAAAAATCGACGGTAGTGCACGGGGTACGGGGATCAGGAGGTTCCGAAGTCTGCTGCAACCAGCCACATAACGCCAGGAAGATGTTGAACACGACTACGGGAATCGACAGAACACCCTCACCTAGATGATCTTCCCGGGGCGTCCCGGAAACGATCGTTCCGGCATCGCTCGTCGGTGAGCTGACCGGCAGGTTGCACCGGGTGCCGCTGCGGGCGTGGCTGTGGCCGCTGTCGCCGACGTCCTTATATGCCGCACCCGGCCTGGTCGCCTACGTCAGCCCATGGACCGGCGAGGAGTGCGATGTCGGGGTCGGCCCGACGTACCGCAGCGCGCTGCGCCCGCTCGGTGACCTGGGCATCGACTGGAGACGCTTCGACGGCTGAGCGCGTCAGGACCAGCGCGGGCGTCGAGCTTGCCTCGACCCGCCGACCGAGGTCCGGGAGATCCTCACCGCCGGTGAAGCCGGCCCAAGGCCGCTACCCTCGCCAGGATGGGACTGCTGTTGGTGCTGCGTCCGGCGCAGCCGCGCCCCAAGAGCCTGCGCCGGGCCACTCGGGCGCAGCGGCGCGAGCACCATCGCGCCATCGCCGCGGAGTGGGAGACGGCCCGGCAGTGGGGCTGGCTGCTGGATGTGGAGGTGGACGTGCTGCTGTCGCTGGTCAACTGCTCCGAGGGCGGCAGGCTTCAGATCCTTGGGCACCTGGACTCGTGGTCGGACACGGTGCTCGATTATCGCGATCTGCCGCGGATCGAGGCTAATGTCGATCGGCTGGAGACGGCTGCCGGTGATGACGTGCAACGCGCGCTGATCGCGGCCCTGCGGGAGCTGCTGGAGTGCTGGCGTGCAGAGCCGGGCCTGATGCTGCACTGCTACGGGGATTGACCTGCCCTCGCGGGTCCCGACGGGTTCGCAGGCCAGGCGCTCAGCGGGAAAGCTGCACTGCTCCCCGGATAACTCTGCTTATCCAGGGAGCAGTACTGGGAACTCCTCGGATCATGTCGGTGCGGCCCGGCAGGCGGCGCCGGGAAAACTCCCCGGAGAAGAGCCCGGGTTCCGCAGTTCGTAGGCACACAAGCGTGACCGCTGGAGCGTAACGGC
>NZ_CDRNDK010000212.1:0-10587 GCF_977012225.1 Planomonospora algeriensis
CGCGAGGCCCGCCCGCCCGAGGCCGGCGGCCCGTCCCCGGCCCGCTCCCGCCTGGACTCCCCGTGCCCCTCGGGCGCACCGGTCCTCCGCGTGCCGGAGGTCCGGCGGTCGTCGGTCTCCCGGGGCTCCGGATCCCCCTCCCGCGTGCGGTGGGTCTGCTCGTTCTGGGCCGCCTGGGCGCCGAAGTGGGTGCTCTGCAGCCGGCAGCCGGTGAAATCGGAGTAGTAGAGCCGCAGCCAGCCGCGCCGCTGGGCCTCGGTCAGGCCGGAGAACCAGGCGGCGGCGTACTGGTGCTCGGCCAGCGGCCCGCCGGGCAGCGGTTCGCCGCGCAGCCAGGCCGTCACGATGTCGCGGTATCCGTCGGCCACCGTGCCCTCGCACTCCTCGGCCAGGCTCTCCACGAACTCGTCGGCCGCCCGGTCGGCGAACCCGGCCGACAGGTCGTCGACGTGGACGGGGACCACGCCCGGCGGCAGGACGGCGTCGTCGCGCCGCGGGCGCTGCTCGACCCGGGAGAACTCGCCCGGCGTCCCCGCCAGCCGGGAGGCGATCTTGACGAAGGCCGAGCCCAGCTCGCCCAGCCCGGTGCGCATCCCCGGATGCACGCAGACCATGATCGGCCATTCCTGGCAGCTGTAGACCACCCGCTGGATCGCGATCGGCTTCGGCTCGGAGAGCAGGCGGGCGACGCCGGTGCCGGCGGCCAGCACCGCGAGCAGCGCGGCGGCCAGCACGAGCGCCTGGCGGGTCACGATGGCGGCCCAGCCCAGCAGGAGCGCGGCGCTGACCCCCAGCAGCCAGAGCGTCTGGTCGGTGAAGGCCGCCGCGCTCAGCCCCTGGAAGAGGTCGTACGGCTCACGCGTGGCGGGGGCGAGCCGGTCGGCCCAGGTCGAGCCGTCGGCCAGCCAGCTGAACAGGGCGTAGCAGCCGAGGCCGGCGAGCGCCGGGGTGATCGTCCAGGGCAGCAGCCATCCGGTCACCCAGCCGATGGTGACGTACAGGGCCAGGCCGGACACGCCCATGATCAGGCCGCTGGGCAGCAGCCGCCCGGCCTGCTCGCTGAGCATGGTCTTGACCGCCAGGACCAGCACGGTGGCGGTGTAGGAGCCCATGACGACCACCAGGATCGCCAGCGGGGCGCGCACCGCCTGCCACGTCGTCAGGGCCCTGCCGCCGGTCGCGCGCCGCCTGCGCACCGCCACCCAGGCGGCGAACGCGGCGGCGACCGGTCCGGTGATCCGCAGGGAGCCGATGAGCGCGACGATGATGTTCTCCCAGGCGCTGACACCGGGAATGAGGACGCTCCACGCCGCGACCACGCCGAGCACGAGCAGGACGGCGACCGCCACCAACGCGCTCTGCTGGAGTTCCTCGCGTGAAACGCCCCTGTGCTCACGCACGGGAGGGCGCGGGCCGGGCCCACGCCGCATCCACCGCCGCATCCACCGCGCCGGAACCGGAACCGGGACCGGAGTCCGGGCCGGAGCCGGCATGGCGTGCGAACGCCTTCGAATCGTCGTCCATCAAGCACCCCCCGTGCGGTGAATGTGCGGAGCCGGTCCCCTCGGCGTCCGGTCCCGCCCGCTTCCCCCGCGGGCTGGACTTGAGTCCCCGTCGCCACTTGGCTGCGGCCTCACCATTCGATGTGGGAACCATAACTGAGTGTGACGTTTCACGTCCGGGTTCTTGGCCAAGCCGCTGACCTGATCACTCTATGTATATGGGCGAACCGGGACGAGGCCGCGCTACCGTAGCTGCGTGGCTACCGACCAGCTGAACCTGCCGTTCGACCCCATCGAGCGTGCCGCGGAGACGTGGCGCGCCCGCTTCGGGCCGTCGTCGGCGATGGCCGCGGTCACCTCGATCATGAGAGCGCATCAGATCCTGCTGTCGCAACTGGACACGCTGCTCAAGCCGTATGACTTGACCTTTGCCAGGTACGAGGCACTGGTTTTGCTCACCTTCAGCAGGGCCGGGGCGCTACCGCTGTCGCGGATCGGCGAGCGGCTGATGGTGCACCCGACGAGCGTCACCAACACCGTGGACCGGCTGGAGCGGGCCGGGCTGGTCCGGCGCAGGCGCAACCCCCGGGACGGCCGCGGGGTGCTGGCGGAGATCACCGACCGCGGCAGGGAGGTCGTGGCCCAGGCCACGGAGGCGCTGATGGGCGCCGACTTCGCCATGCCGATGTACGGCGAGGCGGAGCTGGAGCAGCTGTTCGGCCTGCTCAGGACCCTCAGGGTGGCGGCCGGTGACTTCGCGGCCGATCGCGGTGTCGATCATGGGGCCGATCGCGGTGTCGATCGCGGGGCCGAGCGCGCCGCTCCCGGCCTGGCGAACAAATACTAGGACGTCCTAGTATTTTCCGTGGGACCCCTTCCGGATCCGGCCGCCCACAGGCGGGCGCGGACCGCGAGGCAGGGGCCGGGGCCACGAGCCGGACGGAAGAGGTGGGGCATGAACGCCGAGGAGATCGAGGCGGGCAGGGCGCGCTGGCAGGCGCGGTTCGACCGGGCCGCCAAGCGCGGGCCGGAGTTCCGGACGCTCTCCGGCATGGAGGTGGAGCCGGTCTACGGCCCGCCCGGCGACGACCCGCGCTTCGAGCGCATCGGCTGGCCCGGGGAGTACCCCTTCACCCGGGGCCTGCACGCCACCGGCTACCGCGGCAAGACGTGGACCATCCGGCAGTTCGCCGGGTTCGGCAACGCCAGGCAGACCAACGAGCGCTACAAGATGATCCTGGGGGCCGGCGGCGGCGGACTGAGCGTGGCCTTCGACATGCCGACGCTCATGGGCCGCGACTCCGATGACCCGCGCTCGCTCGGCGAGGTCGGCCACTGCGGCGTGGCGATCGACTCCGCCCAGGACATGGAGCTGCTGTTCGACGGCATCCCGCTGGGTGACATCACGACCTCCATGACGATCAGCGGCCCCGCCGTACCGATCTTCTGCATGTACGTCGTCGCGGCCGAGCGGCAGGGGGTGCCGGTCGGCAGGCTCAACGGCACGCTGCAGACCGACATCTTCAAGGAGTACATCGCGCAGAAGGAGTGGCTGTTCGCCCCCGAGCCGCACCTGCGGCTGATCGGCGACCTGATGGAGTTCTGCGCCGCGGAGATCCCCGCCTACAAGCCGCTCAGCGTCTCCGGCTACCACATCCGCGAGGCGGGTTCCACGGCCGCGCAGGAGCTGGCGTTCACCCTGGCCGACGGCTTCGGCTACGTGGAGCTCGGCCTGTCCCGCGGCCTCGACATCGACGTCTTCGCCCCCGGCCTGTCGTTCTTCTTCGACGCGCACATCGACTTCTTCGAGGAGATCGCCAAGTTCCGGGCCGCCCGGCGGATCTGGGCGCGGTGGCTGCGCGACGTCTACGGGGCCAGAACCGACAAGGCCCAGTGGCTGCGGTTCCACACCCAGACGGCGGGGGTCTCGCTGACCGCGCAGCAGCCGTACAACAACGTGGTCCGCACCGCGGTCGAGGCGCTCGCGGCCGTGCTCGGCGGCACCAACTCGCTGCACACCAACGCCCTGGACGAGGTGCTGGCGCTGCCCACGCAGAAGGCCGCCGAAATCGCGCTGCGCACCCAGCAGGTGATCATGGAGGAGACCGAGGTCGTCAACGTCGCCGACCCGCTCGGCGGGTCCTGGTACGTCGAGGCGCTCACCGACCGCATCGAGGCCGAGGCCGAGGCGATCTTCGCGAAGATCCGGGACATGGGCTCCGACGGCTCCATGACCTCGGGCATCCTGCGCGGCATCGAGGACGGCTGGTTCATGTCGGAGATCGCCGAGGCCGCCTTCGACTACCAGCGCAAGCTGGAGAAGGGCGAGAAGCGGATCGTCGGGGTGAACTGCCACACGGCCTCCGCCGAGGAGCCGTTGGAGATCCTGCGGGTCAGCCACGAGGTCGAGCGGGAGCAGAACCGGGTCCTGGCCGCCCGCCGCGCCGCCCGCGACCAGGGCGCCGTCGACGCCGCGCTGGCCGCGCTGGTCCAGGCCGCCGGGGGCGAGGACAACATGATCCCGGCCATGCTCGACGCCGTCCGCGCCGAGGCCACCCTCGGTGAGATCTGCGACGCCCTGCGCGGGGTGTGGGGGGTCTACACCGAGCCCGCGCGTTTCTGACGCCGTCCCCCGTCGTCCCCGTCGTTCCCACCGTTTTCCGTCGTCCCCGGCCGATCCCGGGCGCGCCCCGCCGCGCGGAGTACGGCCGGGCCCTCCTCATGCGGCAGGATTGGAGGTATGAGCCCAGCGGATTTCACTCCTCGACCCGGATCGCTCTACGGTGCCGTCGACCTCGGCGCGCGCAAGCAGGCGCTGGAGGCGCAGGCGCGCAGGGAGACCACCGCGCAGCAGACCGGAGGCGTCCCGGCACAGGTCATCGATGTCGACGACGCCAGCTTCGCGACGGAGGTCGTCGAACGCTCCATGAACAGCCTGGTGCTGCTGGAGCTCACCGTCACCCGGGCCGAGCAGGCCAGGGACTACAGCCTCCTGCTGGAGAAGCTGGCCGCGGAGAACGCGGGCCGGTGGGTGCTGGCCCGGGTGGACGTCGAGGTCAGCAGGCAGATCGCGCAGGCGCTCCGGGTGCAGAACGTGCCCGCCCTGTACGCCATCTTCCAGGGGCAGCCGGTGGCCGTCGTCCCGGGCATCGCCACCGAGCCGCAGCTGCGCGACTGGCTCACCCAGCTCATGGAGGCCCTCGCGCAGTACCTCCCGCCGCCCGCCGAGGGCGCGGAGGGACCCGAGGGCGCGGCCGCCCAGCAGCCCGTCGTGGACCCGGACGTCCTCGCGGCCGAGCAGGCCATCGACGCCGGCGACCTGGACGGGGCGACGGCCGCCTACGAGCGGCTGCTGGCCCGCTCGCCGAACAACGAGGACGCCAAACTGGGACTGGCCGGGCTGGGCCTGATCCGCCGGACCTCCGGCGTCGACCCGGCCGACGTGGAGCGCCGCCTGGCCGACCCCGCCGACATCGAGGCCCAGCTCCTGGCCGCCGACTTCGAGATGCTCTCCGGTGAGGTGGACGCCGCCTTCGACCGCCTCGTCGGGGTCGTCCGCCGGACCTCCGGCGACGAGCGCGACAAGGCCAGGGTGCACCTGCTCGGCCTGTTCGACACGCTCCCCGCCGACGACCCGTCCATCGTCAAGGCTCGCAGGAACCTCGCCTCCGCACTGTTCTGAGCCGCGCTCCCAAGCCGCGTACACCCGATCGTGACCGTGCCCGCGGACCCCGGCAGGCGGTCCGCGGCACGGACACCCGTCCGTTGGTGGCACGATGGAGGCGTCCCGAACCGGGCTTGTCGCGAAGGAGCGGATTGACCGTGGCCACCGTGCCGAGTGTGTCGTACTCCATCACCGTGCGCCTCGAGGTGCCGCCGGCGGCAAGGCCGTCAGCCAGCTCACCCACGCCGTAGAGTCCGCCGGAGGCGTGGTCACCGCGCTCGACGTGACCACGGCCGGGCACGAGACCCTGCGCATCGACGTCACCTGCGCCGCCCGTGACACCGACCACGCCCAGGCGATCGTGGACCAGCTCGACGCCGTCGAGGGCGTCGTCCTGCACAAGGTCTCCGACCGGACCTTCCTCATGCACCTCGGTGGCAAGATCGAGATGCAGTCCAAGGTGCCGCTGCGCACCCGTGACGAGCTCTCCATGGCCTACACGCCCGGCGTCGCCCGGGTCTCCATGGCGATCGCCCGCAACCCCGAGGACGCCCGCCGCCTGACCATCAAGCGCAACAGCGTCGCGGTGGTCACCGACGGCTCGGCCGTGCTCGGCCTGGGCAACATCGGCCCGGCCGCCGCGCTCCCCGTCATGGAGGGCAAGGCCGCGCTGTTCAAGCGGTTCGCGGGCATCGACGCCTGGCCGATCTGCCTGGACACCCAGGACGTCGACGAGATCGTCCAGATCGTCCGCGCCATCGCCCCCGGCTTCGGCGGCATCAACCTGGAGGACATCTCGGCGCCGCGCTGCTTCGAGGTGGAGCGGCGGCTGCGCGACCTGCTGGACATCCCGGTCTTCCACGACGACCAGCACGGCACCGCGATCTGCGTGCTGGCCGCGCTGACCAACGCGCTGCGCGTGGTCGGCAAGGAGCTGAGCGGGGTCCGCGTCACCCTCGCCGGCGCGGCGCCGCCGGCACGGCCGTGCTCCGCCTGCTGCTCGCGGCCGGAGTCCGCGACGTGGTCGTCTGCGACTACCTGGGCGCGGTGCACCTCGGACGCGACGACCTGGACGACTCGCTCCGCTGGATCGCCGAGCACACCAACGCCGAGGGCTACTCCGGCGACCTGCGCGGCGCGGTCAAGGGCGCGGACGTGTTCGTCGGCGTGTCGGCCCCCGGCATCCTCAGCGGCGACGACATCGCCACGATGGCCGAGGACGCCGTGGTCTTCGCCCTGGCCAACCCCGAGCCCGAGGTCTCGCCCGACGACGCCCGCGAGCACGCCGCCGTGGTCGCCACCGGCCGGTCGGACTACCCCAACCAGATCAACAACGTGCTGGCCTTCCCCGGCGTCTTCCGCGGCCTGCTCGACGCGCAGGCCAGCGTGGTGACCGAGGAGATGCTGCTGGCCGCCGCCCGGGCACTGGCCGCGGTGGTCACCGACGAGGAGCTCGGCCCCAACTACATCATTCCCAGCGTCTTCCACCCGGACGTGGCGGGCGCGGTCGCGGCGGCCGTACGCGAGTCGGCCGGTGGCCGGGCGCGCACGGGCATGACCGAGGCGTAGGCCCCTCCCGGCATCTCCGGACCCGCCCGTCCTGTCCCGCCGGGCCCTGCCGATCGCGCCGGCCGGGCCGTACGGCGGGCGGGACCGGAGCCGATTCCGGGCCACGGCGGGGGCAAGGCGGGGGGTAAGGCGGCACGATCCGCGTCCAGCCATCATGATGGGTGTATGGCGGAGGCGATCTATGTCGGCGGGCTGCTGGTGGCGACACCTCAGCTGGAGGATCCCAACTTCCGGCGTTCCGTGGTCCTGATCCTGGAACACGACATCGACGGGGGCACTCTCGGGGTGGTGCTCAACCGCCCGAGCGACGTCTCGGTGACGCAGGTGCTGCCCAGCTGGGACGCCCTGGTCACCGGGCCGCCCGTGCTGTTCCAGGGCGGGCCGGTCCAGACCGACAGCGCGCTGGCGCTGGCGGCGGTCCCGAGCGGTCAGGAGCCCTTGGGGTGGCGGAGGCTGCACACGGGAGCCGCCGCGGTGTCACGGCTGGGCACCGTCGACCTCGACGCGCCACCGGAGATCCTCGCGGGGGAGATCGCCCAGATGCGGATCTTCGCCGGTTACGCCGGGTGGACCGGCGGGCAGTTGGAGGCCGAGATCGGCGACGGCGCGTGGTACGTCGTGGACGCGGAGCCCGGCGACACCTTCCACGCGGCCCCCGAGACGCTGTGGCGTGCGGTCCTGCGCCGCCAGCGCGGCGAGCTGGCCTACGTGGCGACCTGCCCCGACGACCCCTCGATGAACTGACCGGCGGCGCGGTCCGTCCGGCGGTCGCTCGCGGATCTGACCGGCACCCGCCGCTCAGGTCCGTGACGGTGTCTGCTCCGAGGGAGCCTGCTCCGAGGGGCGGTCCCAGCCGGGGCGCAGGGAGCGCTCGGCCAGGGCGAGCATCTGCTCCAGGCGTTCGGTGAGGGCGCTCAGGTCGTCGGAGCTCCGGGCCGTGCAGTGCTCGAGGCCGACCCGCGCCACGGTGGTGAACAGGGCGACCACGAAGTGGGGGAGGTGGTCGTCGGGGGAGACGCCCTGGCGGCGCGCGACCTCGGCGATCAGCCGCCGCTCGTTCTCCATCATCCGGCGGACGTTCCCGGCGAAGAGCGCGGGGGTGACCTCGATCAGCTCCCGGGCCCTGAGGAACCTCAGGACGTCGGCGGGCTCCCCCTCCCTCAGTTCGGCGACGACGGCGCGCATGGCGTGGCCGAGCGCGGTGAACGGCGCTTCCCCGGCGGGACGCGCGGCCAGTTCCCTCAGCATCACCTCATGCCCGTCGACGGGAAGGGAGAGCGCGACGTCCTCCTTGGTCGCGAAGTAGCGGAAGAACGTGCGGGGCGAGACGTCGGCGGCGGCCGCGATCTGGTCGATGGTCGTGGCCTCGTAGCCCTGGGCCGCGAACAGTCCGAGAGCGGCGTCGACCAGCGCCAGCCGTGTTCGCTGCTTCTTGCGCTCGCGTAGGCCGGGCTGACTCATGGCTGTCATCTCCTCGCAACATATGGTGCAGAGTCTGCCATATGTCATGTGATGCCTCATAAAACGATTTGTCATGTGTCAGTCCCTGCCATAAATTACCGATCGTCAATGTCCCAAGGTGGGACGTATCCAGTGATGGGGGGACCCTTCCATGGCTCAGGCCAAGACGGTGGCGACGCCGCCGCCATCGGATCGGAGTGCGTCGAGGCAGGGTCATCCATGGCTCACGCTGCTGGCGGTCTCACTCGGTGTGATGATGGTGATGCTCGACGGCACGGTCGTCGCGATCGCCAACCCGGTGATCGGTGCGGAGCTCAAGGCCTCGCTGGGTGACCTGCAGTGGGTGACCAGCGGCTACCTGCTGGCGCTGGCGGTGTTCCTGATCACCGCGGGCAAGCTCGGCGACCTGTTCGGGCACAAGCGGGTCTTCATGATCGGCATCGTGGGCTTCGCCCTCACCTCGCTCGCCATCGGCCTGAGCGACTCCATCGGCATGCTGATCGCCTTCCGCGTGCTGCAGGGCCTGTTCGGCGCGCTGCTCCAGCCCGCCGCCCTCGCCCTGCTCCGCGCGGCCTTCCCGGCCGAGAAGCTCAACATGGCGATCGGCGTCTGGGGCGCCACGATCGGCCTGTCCAGCGCGGCCGGCCCCATCGTCGGCGGCCTGCTGGTGGAGAACGTCAACTGGCAGTCGGTCTTCTTCATCAACGTCCCGGTCGGCGTCATCGCGCTGGTCGTGGGCCTGCTCGTGATCAAGGAGAGCAGAGCCGACTCCCTGTCCAAGGTCGACTGGCTCGGCGTCGTGCTGCTCTCCGGCGCCATGTTCTGCCTGATCTGGGCGATCATCAAGGCTCCGGAGGACGGCTGGGGCGACACCCGCACGCTCGCGTTCCTCGCCGGGGCCGTGGTGCTCGGCGCCGCGTTCGTCTGGTGGCAGGGCAGGGCCGCCGAGCCGCTGGTCCCGCTCAGCCTCTTCCACAACCTGTCGGTCTCGATCGGCACCGTGCTGATGGTGCTGATGGCCTTCTCGATGTTCGGCGCGATGTTCTTCCTCACGTTCTACTTCCAGGGCGTGCACGGCCTCGACCCGTTGGACGCGGGCATCCGCATGCTCCCCATGAGCGCGGGCATGATCGTCGCCTCACCGCTGGCGGGCGCGGCGATCAGCAGGTTCGGCCCGAAGGTCCCGATCGCGGTGGGCATGCTGATCACCGCCACCGCGATGTTCCTCCTGTCCCGCCTGGGCCTGGAGGACGGCTATGTGGCCAGCGCGATCCCGTTCGTGCTGCTCGCCTTCGGCCTCTCGCCGGTCATGGTCGGCGCCACCGAGATCATCGTGGGCAACGCCCCCGAGGAGCTCAGCGGCGTCGCGGGCGGCATGCAGCAGTCGGCGATGCAGGTCGGCGGCTCGCTGGGCACCGCGGTGCTCGGCGCGATCGTCGCGGGCCGGGTGGGAGAGGTGCTCCCCGGCTACTGGAGCGCGGCCAAGCTCCCGGCGCTCCCCCCGGAGCAGATGGAGCTCGTCAAGCAGGGCGCGTCCTTCGCCGAGGCCGGCGCGGCGCCCGGCACGCCCGAGCCGATCGTCCGGGCGATCACCGGTGTGGTGAACTCGTCCTTCCTGGACGGCATGCACCTGGGCTTCCAGGTCAGCACGGGCGTCGCGGTGCTCGCGGCCGTGCTGGCCCTGCTGGTCAAGGCCGGTCGCAAGACCGAGGGCGCCCCGATCCACATGGGCTGAGATGCCCCGCCCGCCGTACGGCCCCCGTCCCCGGATCGCCCCGGAGGCGGGGGCCGTATCCGGTGCACGGGGGTGGCGGAGGGGTTGCGGAACCCGGATCGGCGCGGGACCCGCCGGTCCGGGGACATAAAATCGACAGGGTGAGCACGAAGATCCTTCCTGAGAGCGACGTCCGGCCGAACCTGTCGCACGGCGACGGCGACCACGAGCGGTTCGCCCACTACGTCGAGAAGAACAAGATCATGGAGAGCGCGGTCACCGGGACCCCGGTGCGCGCGCTCTGCGGCAAGGTCTGGGTGCCGAACCGCGATCCCCAGAAGTTCCCGGTCTGCCCCGAGTGCAAGGAGATCTACGAAGGGCTGCCGAAGGGCGAGGACGACAGCGGCAAGGAGTGAGTGTCACTCCCGGGTGATCGCCCCCGATGAGGTTACGGTCAGGATGGCGCTGGAGACCATCCGGCCAGGTCAGACCACTCATCGGGGGAGTGCATGGTTGCGCGTGCGATCGCCGTCGTTTCGGCATGCCTGTTGACGGCGGGCGCCGTTCCCGCCTCCGCCCCTTCGCCGTCGCGCCTCGCGCCCGCGGCGGTCCCGGACGGATGCGAGACCGGCGCGCGGATCGCGCACCCGGCGGCCCGGGCGGCTCCGGCGACCCCG
>NZ_CDRNDK010000213.1:0-10583 GCF_977012225.1 Planomonospora algeriensis
CGCCGCGCCGGTCGCGGTCCCTGGAACGGCACTCGCAGGCATCCGGGACGCGGCGCCCGGCGCGGAGGCGGTCGGGGAGGCGAGCTCGGCTCCGGACGGCGCCACGGACCCGGTGACGGACCCGGTGGTCTCGGTGAGGGATCCGAACGGACCTTCCTCCTCGACCGGGTCCCCGGCCGACGTGTCGGTGAGGTCGTACGATCCGGTGGCCTCGTCACGCTCGTCGACCTCGACGAGCATGGTCCGGTCGCGGCGCAGCCACATGGGGACGAGCACGCACAGCCACATGACGACGATGGCGAGGTAGAGGAGGACACTGCTCACAGCCGCCTCCGCACAGCACGAAGGCACGCCTGACCGCGGGGCGTCCTCACTGTGCTCACGTCACGCACCGTAAGACCGCGTGTCACTATTTGACGAGTATTCAGTTCGGTGTGTCGCCAGATCGTCACACCTCTTCGTGCGAGGGACCGCCGGGGGCCGTGGCCTCCCGGACATGTCGCCACCGCGCGAGCAGGCCCCTGGGCGCGTCCTCGACCGTGAGGGCGTAGCAGATGTGGTCGCGCCAGGCCCCGTCGATGTGCAGCTGCCGCCGCCGGATGCCTTCTTCCCGGAAGCCGAGCTTCTCAACCACCCTGCGGCTGGCCTGGTTCTCCGGCCGGATGTTGGCCTCGACCCGGTGCAGCCCGGTGGTGAAGAAGCAGTGGTCCACCGCCAGGGCCACCGCTGTCGGGATGATCCCCCGTCCGGCCAGCGCGCCGTCCACCCAGTAGCCGATCTGGGCGGACCTGGCCGACCCCCAGACGATCGCGCCCACGGTGAGCTGGCCCGCGAAGGCGCCCTCGTACGTGACGACCCACGGCAGCGCCAGCCCCTGCCTGCCTTCCCGGCGCAGCGTCCCGGCCATCGAGATGTACGGTCCCAGCCCCGTCCGGAACAGGGGCGTCTCCGGGTTGCTCGGCTCCCACGGCCGGAGCCAGTCGGCATTGCGCAGCCGTGATTCACGCCAGACGCGCACGTCCCTGAGGCGCAGCGGCCGGAGTCCCACCGGGCCCTCCGTCAGGGTCACCGGCCAGCCACGAAGTCGATCCACCCCTTCATCATCCCCCCAAGCCGCACCGGCGTGCCACGGAGAGGCCGCGGGAGGTCACGGAGAGGCCGCCGGAGGTCACCGGGGATGGTCTCCCCCGCGGATCTGGTCCACGGCGTGCCGCAGCACGGGCGCCAGTACGGCCATGCCGTCGCGGACCCCGCCGGAGGAGCCCGGCAGGTTGACGATCAGAGTGGAGCCCGCCTGGCCCGCCAGCCCGCGGGACAGGATGGAGGCGGGCACCTTCTCCCGGTTGGCCTGCCGGATCGCCTCGGCGATGCCGGGGATCTCCCGGTCGAGCACCCGCGCGGTCATCTCGGGGGTCAGGTCGGCCGGGGTCAGGCCGGTGCCGCCGGTGGTGACGATCACGTCGTAGCCGCCGGCCACCCCGGAGCGGAGCGCCTCCTCGACCGGTTCGCCGTCGGGGACCACCACCGGCCCGTCCACCTCGCACCCGGCCTCCGCGAGCAGCCCGGCCAGGAGCCTGCCCGAGGAGTCCTCGTACACCCCGGCGGCGGCCCGGTCGGACGCCGTGATCACCAGAGCCCGCATGCGCGACCCGCCTTCCCCGTCACCACTGTCCCGGCACCGCGGCCCGCGCTCAGGACCTCGTCCAGACGCCGGTCTTGCCGCCGGTCTTCTCCTCGACCCTGACACCCGTGATGACGGCCGCCGGGTCCACCGCCTTCACCATGTCGATCAGCGCCAGGGCTGCGACGGCGACCGAGGTCAGTGCCTCCATCTCGACGCCGGTCCGGTCGGCGGTCTTCACCCGGGCGGAGATCTCCACGCCGTCGTCGACCACGGTCAGGTCGACCTTCACGCCGTGCAGCGCGATCGGGTGGCAGAGCGGGATCAGATCGGGGGTGCGCTTGGCCCCCATGATGCCCGCGATCCTCGCGGTGCCGAGCGCGTCCCCCTTGGGGATCTCACCCGACCGCAGCAGTGCCACCGCCTCGGCCGACAGCAGCACCTTGCCGGTCGCGACGGCCGCGCGCGCCGAGACGTCCTTGGCCGAGACGTCCACCATGCGCGCCGCGCCGGTCTCGTCCAGATGTGAGAAACCGCTCATCCGCCTGCCCTGCCTCCTGTCCGGTGTGGCCCGTTGTCCCCGTTCACAGGGGAATGATCTCCACGGTCGCGCCCTCGGGAAGCTCGGTGACGTCCTCGGGGACCACGATCAGCGCGTCGGCCTCGGCCAGGGCGGCGAGCTGGTGGGAGCCCTGCCGCCGCACCGGGGTCACGGTGCCCTGCGGGCCGAGCCTGCCGCGCAGGTAGGAGCGCTTGCCCGCGGGCGAGCGGAGCGGCGCCGCGGTCACGGCCGTCACCGTCTCGGCGGGGCCCACGGGCAGGCCCTGCATCTTCCGCAGCGCCGGGCGGACGAACAGCATGAACGACACGAAGGAGGAGACCGGGTTGCCGGGCAGCGCGAAGATGGGCACCTGATCGTCGCCCACCACGCCGAACCCCTGGGGCATGCCCGGCTGCATGGCGACGCGCTCGAAGCGTACGGTGCCCAGCGGCCCGAGGGCCTCCTTGACCGGTTCGTACGCGCCCATCGAGACCCCGCCGCTGGTGATCACCACGTCGGCCCTGACCAGCTGGGCGTCGAGCTGCTCGGCGAACCCCGCCGCGTCGTCGCCGACGATCCCGGCGCGGTAGCCCTCCCCGCCGGCCTCCCGGACCGCGGCGATCAGGGTGTAGCTGTTGGACTCCCAGATCTGGCCGGGGGCCAGGGCCGTGCCCGGTTCGGCCAGCTCCGCGCCGGTGGAGATCACCACGACCCGGGGGCGGGGCCGTACCAGCACCCGCCGGCGGCCGACTCCGGCCAGGATGCCGAGCTGGGCGGGGCCGATCCGGGTCCCGGCGGGCAGGACCACGTCCCCGGCGCGCACGTCCTCGCCGGCCAGGCGGATCGCGTTGCCCTTCTGCACGGGCCGGTCGATCGTGACCCGGGCGGTGCCGCCGTCGGTCCACTCCACCGGGACCACCGCGTTGGCCCCGGCCGGCAGCGGCGCACCGGTCATGATCCGCAGCGCCATCGCCGGCCCCAGCGCGTGCAGGCGGCCGTCCCCGGCCGCGACGTCGTCGACCACCGGCAGCGTCGCCGGGACGTCGGCGACGTCCTCCGCCCGTACGGCGTAGCCGTCCATCGCGGAGTTGTCGAAGGGGGGCAGCGGGACCGGGGAGGTGACCTCCTCGGCCAGGGTCGTGCCCAGCGCCCGTTCCAACTCCAGCTCCAGCGGGGCGAGCGCCCGCACGGTGCGCAGGATGTCGCCGAGGTGCTCGTCGACCGATCTCATCGGGCTCATGTGGGCCGCCTGCGGGCTCGTCGGAAGGGTCATCGCGAGGCCAGGAACTCCTTGAGCCAGGGCATGAACTCCGGCGCGAGGTCGGGGCGGTCCGCGGCGAACTGCACGACCGTGCGCAGGTAGTCGAGCTTGTTGCCGGTGTCGTAGCGGCGGCCGCGGAACAGCACGCCGTGGACCGGCCCGCCACCCTCGCCGCCGCGTCCGGCCAGGGTGCGCAGGGCGTCGGTGAGCTGGATCTCGCCGCCCCGGCCCGGCGGCGTGTTCTCCAGGACCTCGAAGACGGCCGGGTCGATCACGTAGCGGCCGATGATGGCCCAGTTGGACGGCGCCTCCTCGGCCGGGGGCTTCTCCACCAGGTCGGTCACCCGGACCACGTCGTCCTCGGCGGTGGCCTCGATGGCCGCGCAGCCGTACAGGGAGACCTGCTCGCGCGGCACCTCCATCAGCGCGATGACACTGCCGCCGTAGGTCGAGCGGACCTCGATCATGCGCTTGAGCAGCTCGTCGCGGGGATCGATCAGGTCGTCGCCGAGCAGGCAGGCGAACGGGCTCTCGCCCACGTGCTGCTTGGCGCAGAGCACCGCGTGGCCCAGGCCCTTGGGCTCGCCCTGCCGTACGTAGTGCAGGGTCGCCAGGTCGGCGGGCTCGCGGACCTGGGAGAGGCGCTCGTCGTCGCCCTTGGCCTCGAGGACCTCCTCCAGCTCGACGGCGCGGTCGAAGTGGTCCTCGATCGAGCGCTTGTTCTTGCCGGTCACCATGAGCAGGTCGAGCAGCCCGGCGGAGACGGCCTCCTCGACGACATACTGGATCGCGGGTTTGTCGACGATCGGCAGCATCTCCTTGGGCGTCGCCTTGGTCGCAGGCAGGAAGCGGGTGCCCAGACCCGCCGCCGGCACGACGGCTTTCGTCACGGGATCGAAGTCGGCCATATCAAAACCTTAGTGGAGGGACCTGTGGACAAGCTGAAGCTGCGCTCGTTGATCCGGCAGCGGCGTGCCTCTATCCCGGAGGACGAGCGTTATGCGGCCTCTGTCCAGATCCGGGAGGCGTTACTGGACCAGCCGTGGGTGCAGATGGCCGGGCTGGTCGCGTGCTACTGGTCGACCGGGGCCGAACCGGCGACGCACGGGCTGGTCTTCGCGCTGTGGAAGCACGGCGCGACTGTGATGCTCCCGGTGCTCCGCGACGACATGGACCTCGACTGGGCGGTGTACGACGGGCCCGACACCCTCACCCCCGGCCGCTTCGGGATCATGGAGCCGGTGGACGTACGGCGCGGCGTCGACGCGATCAGGACCGCGGCCCTGGTGATCGTCCCGGCGCTGGCGGTCGACCGCTCCACCGGCGTACGGCTCGGCCAGGGCGGCGGCTCCTACGACCGGGCCCTGGCGCGGGTGGGCCCGAACGTGCCGACGGTCGCGCTGCTCCACGACGGCGAGCTGCTCGACGGCGTCCCGGCCGAACCGCACGACCGGCCGGTCCGCCACGCCGCGCTGCCCGGCGGCATCGTCCGCCTGGGGGAAGGCAGACCTGTCGAATAGGACAGAATGGTCCCCGAAGTGAGAGGAGGGGACAGGTGACTCTTCGCTCCCGGAGAGGGAGCGGTTCCCCGCTTTTCCCGTCCGGGACAGGCGACGCACACGCCCCGGCGGTTCCGCGCGGGGGCCCGCCACCAAGGGAGCGAACCCTCCGTTGCACGAACGCGCCGACCGTCCCGACGGATCCTGACGGACAGCCGATGGACATCTCATGGACATGAACGTCCAGCTGCTGCTCGGCGCGGGGATCGTCATCACCTCCATCGTCGCGGTGCGCGTCGCCCACCGCAGCGGCCTCCCCAGCCTGCTCATCTTCCTCGGGTTCGGCCTGGTCATCGGTGAGTCCGGGTTCGGCCTGCAGTTCGAGGACACCGGGCTCGCCCAGCAGATGGGCCTGATCGCGCTGGCGATCATCCTGGCCGAGGGAGGTCTGACGACCACCTGGAGCCACGTCAAGGGCTCCATCCCCACCGCCGTGGTGCTGGCCACCGCGGGCGTCGCGGTGAGCATCGCCGTCGTCGCGCTCCCGGCGCACCTCCTGCTCGGCATGGACTGGCGGACCGCGCTCCTGCTCGGCGCGGTCCTCGCCTCGACCGACGCCGCGGCGGTCTTCTCCGTCCTGCGCCGCCTGCCCCTGCCGCCGCGCCTGTCGGGCATCCTGGAGGCCGAGTCCGGGTTCAACGACGCCCCCGTCGTCATCGCGGTGGTGCTGCTGAGCACCAACGCCTCGCCCAGCCTCGGCGTCGCGCTGCTGGAAGTCGTCTTCGAGCTCGTGGTCGGCGCGGCCGTCGGCCTCGCAGTCGGCCCGATCGGCGTCTACGCGCTGCGCCGCGTCGCGCTCCCGGCCGCCGGCCTGTACCCGATCGCGGTGCTCGCGCTGGCCTTCGTCGCCTACGCCGGCGCCACGTCCCTGCACGGCAGCGGCTTCCTCGCGGTCTACCTGGCGGCGCTGGTCATGGGCAACTCGCAGATGCCGCACCGGGCGGCCAGCCGGGGCTTCGCCGAAGGCGTCGCCTGGCTGGCCCAGATCGGCCTGTTCGTCATGCTCGGCATGCTGGCGAGCCCTTCGGAGATGCCGGACGCGCTCGTCCCCGGGCTGGTCGCGGGACTGATCCTGGTCGCGGTCGCCCGGCCGCTGTCCATCATGATCTCCGCCTTCCTGCTGCGGGTCACCGGGGTCGACCGGCTGAACTGGCGGGAGCAGGCGTTCCTGTCGTGGGCCGGGCTCCGGGGTGCGGTGCCCATCGTGCTGGCCACCATCCCCTGGGCCGCCACGTCGATCGACGACGCCACCGCCAAGCTCGTGTTCAACGAGGTCTTCGTCATCGTGGTCGTCTACACCCTGCTCCAGGGGCCCACCCTGCCGTGGGTGGCGCGCAGGCTCGGGGTCACCGCACCGGAGGAGGCCCGCGACCTGGCGGTGGAGTCGGCCCCGCTGGAGGAGCTCAACGCCGACCTCCTGCAGATCAGGGTGCCGCCGGCGTCCAAGCTGCACGGCGTGGAGGTCTTCGAGCTCCGGCTCCCGTCCGACGCCCAGGTCACGCTCGTCGTCCGGGACGGCAGGTCGTTCGTGCCGTCGGAGTCCACCCGGATCAGGGCCGACGACCAGCTCCTCGTGGTGGCCACCGCCGCCTGCCGGGAGGTCGTCGAGAAGCGGATCCGCGCGATCAGCCGCCGGGGCAAGCTGGCCGGCTGGTTCGGCGAGCACGGCGCCTGACCTCCGGCGGCGCCGGACCGTGAGACTCCCGAAAGCCGGACCGAAAGGCCCCCGCAGGCCGAGCCGGAAGGTTCCCGCAAACCGAGCCGGAGGGCTCCCGTAAGCCGGACCGAAAGGCTCCCGCAAACCGAGCCGGAGGGGCTCACGGGCCGGGTTGCGGGACGGTTGCGGGACCCCGGCCGTGAGGCGTGCGCCGGAATGTGACATCCTCCGCTCGCGTTTATGCTTGTCGACGCCGTACCATTAGCAGTCGCGCCAGTCGAGTGCCAATCGGCGCGGACCGAATGAGGAGGAGAGCGTGCCCACTTACCAGTACGCCTGCACCGCCTGTGACAACCAGTTCGAGATCGTCCAGAAGTTCTCGGACGACGCGCTCACCGTGTGCCCGAGCTGCCAGGGTGAGCTGCGCAAGGTGTTCTCTGCGGTCGGCATCGTCTTCAAGGGATCCGGTTTCTACCGGACGGACAGCCGGTCGTCCGGCTCGAGCACGGTGAGCTCCACCACGTCGAGCTCCTCGAACTCGTCGTCGTCCTCCGCGTCCTCCTCGGGGCCGACGGAGTCCAAGCCCGCAACCGCCGCACCCGCGGCCGCGGCCTCCTGACGGACGGACGGGCGCGCGGTCGGCCTCAAGGCGGCGCGGGGCGGTCCGTCATCGCGCCGAGCATCTCCCCGGGCAGCCGGTCCAGCAGTTCGCGTAGCCCGGGGTGCTCCTCCGGATCCCAGTCCCGGATCACCCGGGTGAGCCCTTCCCTGGCCTCCGCGACCAGGCGATCGGCCACCCGCTCCCCCTCCGGGGTCAGCTCCAGGCCGAATCCGTCCGCCGCCCGGCGGACCAGGTCGCGCTCCACCAGGTGGGCGACGTACGGCCGCCCCCTGTCGATGGTCACGCCCGCCCGCTCCGCCAGGTCCGCACCCGCCTGCCGGCCCCGGGTGCCCAGGCGGGCGATCAGCCAGACCGAGCCGGACGGCAGGTCGCGCAGGCCCGCCAGGTCGCCGAGCCGCCGGTAGTAGTCGCGGCGCATGGCCTCGTCCGCCAGTCGCCACAGTCCTCTCTCCACCTCGTCGAGCGATGACCGCTCGGTCGGCACGGCGCCGTAGCCCTCGCCCGGGTCGGTCGCCTTGGTGGTCTCCCGCAGCGGCAGCTCGGGCAGGAGCCAGGCCACCGCGAAGGCCAGCAGCGCCACCGGGGCGCCGAACAGGAAGACCCGGGCGATCGCGTCGGAGTACGCCTCCAGGAAGGCCCCCGCGACCTGCGGGGGCAGCCGCCGGATGACCGTCGGATCCTGCTGGACCGCGCTCTCGATGCCCGGCGGGAGCCGTACCGCCCGGGAGAGCGCGGCCAGGTCGTCGGCCAGCTGCGCGGTGAAGACCGACCCGGCCAGCGCGACACCGAACGAACCGCCGATCGCGCGGAAGAACGTGGCGCCCGAGGTCGCCGTCCCCAGGTCCTCGAAGCCCACGGCGTTCTGCACCACGATCACCAGGACCTGCATGACCATGCCGATCCCGACGCCCAGGACGAGCAGGTAGACGCTCAGCTCCAGGGCCCCGATGCCGGGGTGGATGCGGGAGAGCAGGTACAGGCCGAGCGCCGCGGTCGCGGTGCCGGCGATCGGGAAGACCTTGTACCGCCCGGTGGCCGTGATGACCTGGCCGCTGACGATCGAGGCGACGAGCAGGCCGCCCATCATCGGCAGCAGGTGCAGGCCCGACATCGTGGGCGAGACCCCCTGCACGACCTGGAGGAAGAGCGGCATGTAGGTGAGGGAGCCGAACATCGCCAGGCCCACGATGAAGCCGATCAGCGACGCCACGTTGAAGACCCGCAGCTTGAACAGGTGCAGCGGGAGCACCGGCTCCGGGGCCCGCCGCTCGGCCAGCCACCAGAGCACCGCCAGCGCCGCCGCGGCGACGCCCAGCCCGATGATGACCGGGCTGCCCCACGCGTAGGTGCTCCCTCCCCACGTGGTCGCCAGCACCAGGCAGGCGGTGGCGCCGCCGAGGAAGACGATGCCGCCGTAGTCGATGACGTGCCCGGTGGAGCGCACGCCCGCCGGCAGCGCCCAGGCCACCACCGCCAGCGCGAGCAGGCCGATCGGCAGGTTGACGTAGAAGACCCAGTGCCAGGACAGGTGGTCCACGAACAACCCGCCGAGCAGTGGCCCGGCGACGCTGGAGACGGCGAAGACGGCACCGAAGAACCCCTGGTACCTCCCCCGCTCGCGGGCCGGCACCACGTCCGCGACGATCGCCTGGGCGAGCACCATGAGGCCGCCGCCGCCGAGTCCCTGCAGCGCGCGGAAGCCGATCAGCTGGCCCATGTTCTGCGACAGGCCGCACAGGGCCGAGCCGACCAGGAAGATCACGATCGCGGCCTGGAAGAGGGCCTTGCGGCCGTACTGGTCGCCGAGCTTGCCCCACAGGGGCGTGGAGACCGTCGAGGCGAGCATGTAGGCGGTCACCACCCAGGAGAGGTGGTTCAGGCCGCCCAGGTCGCCGACGATGGTCGGGAGCGCGGTGGCGACGATCGTCTGGTCGAGCGCCGCGAGCAGCATGGCGAGCATGAGCGCCCCGATGATGAGCCCCAGCTCCCCCGCGGGTCTCCGCTCCGCCTCTCCGGACGCCGTCCGCCGGGTCCGCCGCGCACTCGTCTCGTTCCCCCGATCGACCATGGGGCAGGTCATACCCCGTGTGTCCACACGGTCACATCGGCCGACGGAGTTGTCCACAGGCTCCGCTCTCCGCCCTATCGCGGGGCGGCCGTGACGCTAGTGTCTGCGCCATGGTCAATCGCGCGGACGTCGGGGTCATCGGCGGTTCAGGGTTCTATTCGCTGCTCGACGACGTCACGGAGGTCACGGTCAGCACGCCGTACGGCCCGCCGAGCGACGTCGTCAGCATCGGCCGCGTCGGCTCCCGGGAGGTGGCGTTCATCCCCCGCCACGGGCGCGACCACCGCTTCCCGCCGCACCGCATCCCCTACCGGGCCAACCTGTGGGCCCTGCGCTCCCTCGGCGTGCGCCAGGTCCTCGCGCCCAGTGCGGTCGGCTCGCTCCGTCCCGAGATCGGTCCCGGCGCCCTCGTGGTCCCCGACCAGCTCGTCGACCGCACCTCCGGACGCGCCCAGACCTACTACGACGCCGGCGGCGTGGTCCACGTCCCCTTCGCCGACCCCTACTGCCCGGCGGGCCGCGCGGCGGCCGTCGCCGCGGGCCGGGCCGCCGGCTGGGAGACGGTCGACGGCGGCACGCTGGTCGTCATCGAGGGCCCCCGCTTCTCCACCCGGGCCGAGTCCCGCTGGTTCACCGCCAACGGCTGGACGGTCGTCGGCATGACGGCCTTCCCCGAGTCCGTCCTCGCCCGCGAGCTCGCCATGTGCTACACCTCGCTGTCCCTGGTCACCGACCACGACGCGGGCGTGGAGACCGGCGAGGGGGTGACCCACGAGGAGGTCCTGGCCTTCTTCGCCGCCAACGTCACCCGCATGCGCTCCCTGGTCACCGACGTCGTCGGAGCCCTCCCCAAAGACCGCGCCTGCCACTGCTCCACGGTTCTGGACGGCCTGCGCCTCCCCTTCGACCTGCCCCGGTGACCTCCGGTCCCCGCCGGTGACCCTCCAGGCTCGGTGGTCATCCGGTCTCGGCCGGTGACCCTCCGGCCCCGTTCCCGGTCCTCCGACCGGTGTCCCTCAGCCCGCCCGGTGACCTTCCGTGGAGTCAGCCATGCCCGTCGCCAGCCTCCTCCCCGGCCTGCGTCCGCCGGGTCGGCGCCTTCCCGTCCGCCGTCTCCTCGGCCGCCGCCGCCGAATCCTCGCCACCGTCCTCGCCGCCCTGGCCGCGGCGTGCGCCGTGACCGTCCTGCGGCCCGAGACCGCGTCGGTGACCGTGCTCGCGGCGGCCCGCGACCTGCCCGGCGGTGTCCTGTCG
>NZ_CDRNDK010000214.1:0-10568 GCF_977012225.1 Planomonospora algeriensis
GGCTCAGGGGCGCCGCCGCGGTCACCCAGCCGCTGCCGA
This sequence comes from Planomonospora algeriensis, assembly GCF_977012225.1. Lineage (NCBI taxonomy): Bacteria > Bacillati > Actinomycetota > Actinomycetes > Streptosporangiales > Streptosporangiaceae > Planomonospora > Planomonospora algeriensis. The sequence goes on from NZ_CDRNDK010000214.1 coordinate 40, forward strand.
AGCGCACGCCCGCGGCCAAGCCGGCTCCGAAGCCCGCCGCGCAGCCCGCGGCGGACGACGACTTCTCCGACATCGAGGACATCCTCAAGCGCCGAGGGATCGGGTGAGGTGGTGGATCGATCCTGGTCATGTCACAAAATCAAGACATAACCGGAACACCACTCATACATGGATGTCAAGATCAGAACGAATGAATTTCACGTAAATCACAGTTAAGCCACATAGCCCCCCAATGGACTAGTCACCGCAGATCAGCCCATAGATTCTGCGAGGCGGGACCGCGAAAACGGGCCCGTAGACTTCAGGGCGCGACACCCCGGACCGGGGCACGCGCCCGTCGGACAACGTCGTCTGGGACCCAGGGGGCCACTGTATGACCGCACCGCTCGACGCGCCCGGCAAGGCTGCCGAGGCCGAGCCGGAGGCCGTAGTCACGGGCGTGAGCGGGAAGGCCATCCAGGGCCGCTCGCTCGGCCAGATCGCGTGGCTGCGCCTCAAACGCGACAAGGTCGCGCTCGCCGGCGCCGGTGTCGTCGTCTTCCTGATCCTCGTCGCGACCTTCGCGCCGCTGATCGTGGGCTGGTTCGGCCACCCGCCGAACGAGTTCCACCAGGAGATGATCGACCCCTCCACGATGACGCCCAAGGGCGGCTCCGGCATCAGCGGGGAGTTCCTGTTCGGCGTGGAGCCGCTCAACGGCCGCGACCTGTTCAGCCGCGTCGTCTACGGCGCGCGGATCTCGCTGCTCATCGCCTTCCTGGCCACCGTGCTCTCGGTGGTCATCGGCACCGTCATGGGCGTCATGGCGGGCTACTTCGGCGGCTGGGTCGACACCCTCATCAGCCGGCTGATGGATATCTTCCTCGCCTTCCCGCTGCTCGTCTTCGCGATCGCCCTGGTCGGCGTGCTCGGCCAGTTCGAGCAGGAGCTCGGGGTGCAGGGAGACACGCTCCGGATCCTGCTGCTGATCTTCGTGATCGGCTTCTTCAACTGGCCCTACATCGGCCGGATCATCCGGGGGCAGACGCTCTCGCTGCGCGAGCGCGAGTTCGTCGACGCCGCCCGCAGCCTCGGCGCCCGCGGGCCGTACATCCTGTTCAGGGAGATCCTGCCGAACCTGATCGCGCCGATCCTGGTCTACGCCACGCTGCTGATCCCGACGAACGTGCTGTTCGAGGCGGCGCTGTCGTTCCTCGGCGTCGGCATCCAGGCGCCCACGGCGACCTGGGGCGGGATGCTCGCGCAGGCGGTGAAGTTCTACACCGTCCCGCACTTCATGTTCTTCCCGGGCATGGCGATCTTCATCACGGTGCTGGCGTTCAACCTCTTCGGCGACGGGCTGCGCGACGCGCTCGACCCGAAGTCCTCGCGCTGACCCGGGACTCCGCACCGACCTCTCCTGTTCCATCTCCCTATCCTGCAAGGGGTGCAAGCAATGAAAAAGGGATCCGCACTGGGCCTCACGGCCGCGGGTGTCGTCCTCACCGTGGGCCTCGCCGCCTGCGGCGGCGGCAGCAGCCAGGGCAACCAGGCCGGCCAGACCGGTGGTGACAAGGCGAGCGCCCCGGCCGCGCAGGAGGCGTTCAACGCCGGCGTGGACAAGGTGTTCAACCCGTCCGACGCCAAGGGCGGCACGCTGAAGTTCGCCATCTCCGAGGACTGGGACTCCGTCGACCCGGGCGACACCTACTACGCCCTGTCGTGGAACCTCGTCCGCATCTACGGGCGCTCGCTGGTGACCTACACCCCGGCCCCCGGCGCCGAGGGCCGCAAGCTCTCCGCCGACCTGGCCGAGAACCTGGGCGAATCGAGCGACGACGGCAAGACCTGGACCTACAAGCTCCGCGCCGGCGTGAAGTTCGAGGACGGCACCCCGATCACGTCCAAGGACGTGAAGTACGCGGTGCTGCGCTCCATGGACAAGGAGACCTACCCCAACGGTCCGACGTACTTCAACGACTGGCTGGACCTGCCGAAGGACTTCAAGAGCGTCTACAAGACCCCGGACGTCAACACCGACTCCGCGATCGAGACGCCGGACGACCAGACCATCGTCTTCCACCTCAAGAAGCCCTACGCCGGCTTCGACAACTTCGCCGCCCTTCCCGGCACCATCCCGGTGCCCCAGGCCAAGGACACCGGCGTCAAGTACCGCGAGCACGTCATCGCCTCCGGTCCCTACAAGTTCGAGAAGGTCGAGGCCGGCAAGCAGTACACGCTGGTCCGCAACGAGCACTGGGACCAGGCGACCGACCCGGTCCGCAAGGCCCTGCCGGACCGCTACGAGATCACCCTCGGCGTCAATGCCGACGACCTCGACAACCGGATCATCTCCGGTGACCTGCACGTCGACCTGGCCGGCTCCGGCGTGCAGCCCGCCGCGCTCGGCCGCGTGCTGAGCGACCCGGCGATGAAGGCCCGGGTGGACAACCCCACCGGTACCCGTACCTGGTACACCTCGATCATCAGCGACGTGCCCCCGCTCGACAACGTCGAGTGCCGCAAGGCGATCATCTACGGCGCCGACCGCGTCGGCCTGCAGAACGCCTACGGCGGCGAGTTCGCCGGCGGCGAGATCGCCACGGGCCTGATGCCCCCGTCGATCGGCGGCTGGAAGAAGCTCGACCTGTACCCGACCGGGACCGGCGACGCGGCGAAGGCCAAGGAGGCCCTGACCGCGTGCGGCAAGCCCGACGGCTTCGAGACCACCATGGCCTACCGCGCCGACCGCCCCAAGGAGAAGGCGACCGCCGAGTCGCTCCAGCAGGCGCTGGCCAAGGTCGGCATCAAGCTGACCCTCAAGGGCTACCCGACCAGTGACTACTTCACCCTGTACGCCGGCAAGCCGGAGTTCGTGAAGAAGAACGGCGTCGGCCTGGCCACCAACGGCTGGGGCGCCGACTGGAACGACGGCTTCGGCTTCATGTCCCAGATCGTCGACAGCCGCACGATCCGGGCCTCGGGCAACTACAACCTGAGCATCAAGGACAAGGAAGTCGACGGGCTGATCGACCAGGCGCTCACGGAGAGCGACACCGCCAAGCGCGACGCGATCTGGGGCCAGATCGACCAGCTGGTCATGGAGCGGGCCTACGTGCTGCCGTCGGTGTGGTCCAAGAGCGTGCTGGTCCGCCCGCAGGGCGCGAGCAACGTGTTCGTCACCGGCGCGTTCGACATGTACGACTACCTGGGCATGGGCGTCCAGCAGTAAGTCCTGCCGGAAACCCGTTCAGACGAAAGCCAAGGCGTAAGGGGGCCGGCCCACAAGGCCGGCCCCCGGAGCCGGGGGGACTGTGGTCACATACATCATCAGGCGCCTGATCGGCGCCCTGCTCATGCTCGTCATCGTGAGCATGGTCACATTCTCGATCTTCTTCGTGGTTCCCCGGATGGCGGGCGCCACGTCCGAGGACTTCGCCAACCGATACCTGGGCAAGGCCGCGACCGCGGAGATGGCCGCGGTGGCGGCGGAGAAGCTCGGGTTCAACGACCCGGTCCCGGTGCAGTACGGGCGCTGGATCAAGGGCGTCTTCGCCGGCGCCGAGTACGACACCGGCGCCTCGGTCGAGCAGTGCCCCGCTCCCTGCTTCGGCTACTCCTTCGTCAAGCGGCAGCCGGTCTGGCCGGAGCTGGTCGACCGGATTCCGGTGACGCTCTCGCTCGCCGTCGGCGCGTCGGTCATCTGGCTGCTCGGCGGCGTCGCGGTCGGCGTGCTCTCCGCCCTCAAACGCGGCTCGTTCTTCGACCGCGCCGCGATGAGCGTCGCACTCGCGGGCGTCTCCCTGCCGATCTTCTTCACCGGCATCGTCTCCCTGGTGGTCTTCAGCTACGGGATGGGCATCACCGCGCCCGGCGGCGCCTACACGCCGTTCGAGGAGAACCCGGCGGAGTGGGCCTACAACCTCCTGCTGCCCTGGATCACCCTCGCCTTCCTCTACGCCGCCTCCTACGCCCGGCTCACCCGCGCGGGCATGCTGGAGACCATGGGCGAGGACTACATCCGCACCGCCCGGGCCAAGGGCCTGCCCGAGTCCGCCGTGATCACCAGGCACGGCCTGCGCGCCGCGCTCACCCCCATCGTGACGATCTTCGGTCTGGACCTGGGGCTGCTGCTCGGCGGCGCGGTGCTCACCGAGAGCACCTTCTCGCTGAAGGGCATCGGCGACTACGCCGTCCAGGCGATCATGACGAACGACCTTCCGAAGATCATGGGCGTCACCATGATCGCGGCGCTCTTCGTCGTGATGGCGAGTCTGATCGTCGACCTGCTGTACGCGGTGGTCGACCCGAGGGTGAGGCTGGGATGAGCACTCCGACGAGCTTCCTCGAGCTGAGGGACCTGCGCATCCACTTCCCGACCGACGACGGTCTGGTGAAGTCCGTGGACGGGCTCTCCTACAAGCTGGAGCGCGGCAAGACCCTCGGCATCGTGGGCGAGTCCGGCTCCGGCAAGAGCGTGACCTCGCTGGGCATCCTGGGCCTGCACAAGGGCACCCGGGCGAAGATCTCCGGCGAGATCTGGCTGGACGGCGAGGAGCTGGTCAGCGCCTCCGCCGAGCACGTGCGGAGGCTGCGCGGCAAGAAGATGGCGATGATCTTCCAGGATCCGCTGTCGGCGATGCACCCCTTCTACACCGTCGGCCAGCAGATCATCGAGGCGTACCGGATCCACCACAAGGTCAGCAAGAAGGTCGCGCGCAAGCACGCGATCGACATGCTCGGCCGGGTGGGGATCCCGCAGCCGGAGCGGCGCGTCGACAGCTACCCGCACGAGTTCTCCGGCGGCATGCGCCAGCGCGCCATGATCGCCATGGCCCTGTCGTGCGACCCCGAGCTGCTGATCGCCGACGAGCCGACCACCGCCCTCGACGTGACCGTGCAGGCGCAGATCCTCGACCTCATGCGGGACCTGCAGCGCGACTTCAACGCGGCGCTCATCATCATCACCCACGACCTGGGCGTGGTGGCCGAGCTCTCCGACGACATCCTGGTGATGTACGGCGGCAAGTGCATCGAGTACGGCGCCGCCGAGGACATCTTCGAGCGTCCCGAGCACCCCTACACCTGGGGTCTACTGGGATCGATGCCCCGCCTGGACCGCGAGCCGACCGAGCGGCTGATGCCGATCAAGGGCAACCCCCCGTCGCTCATCAACGTGCCCCCGGGCTGCGCGTTCCATCCGCGCTGCACCTTCGAGGGCCGTACCGGCGGCAAGGCGAAGACCGAGGTGCCGGCGCTGCTGGAGTCCTCGGGCGGCCACCTGGTCCGGTGCCACATGCCGCCGGAGCTCAGGCGGGACATCTGGGAGAACGAGATCAAGCCGAGTCTGGAGTCCTCATGAGCGAGCCGCTGCTGTCGGTGCAGGGGCTGGAGAAGCACTTCCCGATCACCAAGGGCCTGTTCAAGCGCCAGGTCGGCGCGGTCAGGGCGGTGGACGGCGTCAGCTTCGACGTCTTCAAAGGCGAGACCATCGGCCTGGTGGGCGAGTCCGGTTGCGGCAAGACCACGACGGGTCGCCTGATCACCAGGCTCATCGAGCCGACGGGCGGGAAGGTCTTCTTCGAGGGCAACGACATCACCCACATGTCGCAGTCGAGGATCCGGCCGCTCCGCCGCGACATGCAGCTGATCTTCCAGGACCCGTACTCCTCGCTGAACCCGCGGCACACGGTCGGCGCCATCGTCGGCGCTCCCTTCCGCATCCAGGGGGTCAAGACCGAGCACGGGATCAAGAAGGAGGTTCAGGACATCCTCTCGCTGGTCGGCCTGAACCCCGAGCACTACAACCGCTACCCGCACGAGTTCTCCGGTGGTCAGCGCCAGCGCATCGGCATCGCGCGGACCCTCGCGCTCAAGCCCAAGCTGATCATCGCCGACGAGCCGGTCTCCGCGCTGGACGTGTCGATCCAGGCCCAGGTCGTCAACCTGCTGGAGGACCTGCAGAACGAGCTGGACCTGACCTACGTCGTCATCGCGCACGACCTGTCGGTGGTCCGGCACATCAGCGACCGGGTCGCGGTGATGTACCTCGGTAAGATCGTCGAGTTCGCGGACCGCAAGAGCCTGTACGACGCGCCGATGCACCCGTACACCAACGCGCTGCTGTCGGCGGTCCCCATCCCCGACGTCAAGCACCGGGGCGACCGCGAGCGGATCCGGCTGCAGGGCGACGTGCCCAGCCCGCTCAACCCGCCGCCGGCCTGCCGCTTCCACACCCGGTGCTGGAAGGCCCAGGTGATCTGCAAGACGGAGGAGCCGCCGCTGGTGGAGCTGGCCCCCGGCCACCAGGTGGCCTGCCACTTCCCGGAGAACGCCGACAAGGTCTCGGCTCCGGCGGCCGCGAAGATCGCACAGAACGTGCAGGACGAGCGGGACCCGAAGAGCACGATCGCCTGAGCACGACCCGACCGCCCGGAGGACGCCCGGTGGGGCGCGGCTCGCACGAGCCGCGCCCCGCCGGGCGTTCCCGTATCCGAGCCGGGCGCTCCGGGCCGGGCACGCGATCGGAGGGCCCGGCGGCCTCGTCCGGCGACCGACTGTCACATTTGCGCCACATCCTCTCACCGAGGGTGGCCAGCCGCGCCGCGCCCGTGGATCCTTCGATCACCGGAGAGCCGGTCCGCACGGGCGGCCTCGATCCGGCGGTGAGACGGCTATGAGGTGCAGCATGCGACGAGACGGTGTGCCCCTGCGCAGGACCGCGGCGGTGATCGCGGGCTCGGTCCTGATCCTGTCCGCCGCGGCGTGCGGGGACGACCCGGCCCCGGAAACCGCCCGGGCGGGGACGGCGACGGAGGAGTCGGTCCTCGTCTTCGCCTCCTCGGCCGACCCCGCCATCCTCGATCCGGCCTTCCACAGCGACGGCGAGTCCTCCCGGGTGACCAGCCAGATCTTCGAGACGCTCGTGACCACCGAGCCGGGCGGCACCGGGGTCGCGCCGGGCCTCGCGGAGAGCTGGAAGGTCGGTGAGGATGCCGACGCCTACACCTTCACGCTCCGCCCGGGCGTGCGGTTCCACGACGGCGAACCGCTGACCGCCGCGGCGGTCTGCGCCAACTTCGAGCGCTGGTACAACTTCACCGGCCTGGCCCAGTCGGACTCGGTCTCCTACTACTGGGTGACGGTCTTCCGCGGCTTCGCGAAGAACGAGTCCGGCACCCTCCGGAAGAGCCTGTACGGCGGCTGCGAGGCCGAAGACGACCGGACCGTCGAGCTGAGGCTCACCGAGCCGTCCGCCGCCGTGCTGTCGGCGCTGACGCTGTCGTCGTTCGGCATCGCCAGCCCCAGGGCGCTCAAGGCGTACGGGGCGGACCAGGTCGCCGGGACCGCCGGCTCGCCGCGGTTCACCGGGACCTTCGGGACCCGGCACCCGATCGGCACCGGGCCGTTCAAGTTCGCCGGCTGGACCCGCGGCGACCGGCTGGAGCTGGTGCGCAACGACGACTACTGGGGCGAGAAGGCCAAGCTCAGCAAGATCGTCTTCCGGCCGATCGAGAAGGCCGCCGACCGGGCGCGGGCGCTGCTGGCCGGCTCGGTGCACGCCTTCGACTACGCCGACCCGGACGACCTGGAGACGCTCAAGAGATCCGGCGCGCAGGTGCTGGAGCGGGCGTCGTTCAACATGGGCTACCTCGGTTTCAGCCAGAAGACCGAGATCATGCGGAACCGGAGGATCCGCCAGGCCATCGCCCACGCGATCGACCGTGAGAGGATCGTCAGGACCCAGTACGGCGCGGGCGCCAAGGTCGCCCAGGCGTTCATGCCGGACAGCATGTGGGGCCACAGCGAGGACTTCGCCGGATACGACCACGACGTGGCCGAGGCCCGGCGGCTCGTCGCCGAGTCCGGAGTGGCGGACCCGACCCTGGAGTTCTGCTACCCCAGCGGCGTCAGCCGCGCCTACATGGTGGACCCGGAGGGCAATTTCCGGCTGATGAAGGCCGACCTGGAGGCCGCGGGCTTCACGGTCAGGCCGAAGACCCTGCCGTGGAGCCCCGGCTACCTCGACGCCACCCGGGCCGGAGACTGCCCGCTGTACCTCCTCGGCTGGAACAGCGACTTCGGTGACCCCGACAACTTCCTCGGCACGTTCTTCCAGTCGTTCTCCAACCAGTGGTCGTTCCGGAACGAGAAGATCTTCAAGGTGCTGGACGAGGCTGAGAAGGAGCCCGAGCAGGCCGTGCGGGAGGCGCTGTACAAGCGGGCGAACGCGCTGCTGGCCGACTTCGTGCCGGGTGTGCCGTACGCGCAGAGCCCCTCGTTCTCGGCGGTGGCCAGGAGCGTGACCGGCTGGACGCCGAGCCCGGTGCTCCCCAGCGACTCCTTCGCCAGAGTCGCGCTGAGGTGACCTGCTGTCCAGCGGCTCCTTCGCCAGGGTCGCGCTGAGGTGACCGGCCGCGCCCCGGCTCCAGCGGCCGTCAGCCCAGGGCGGACATGACGGGAGCGAAGAACCGGCTCCGGTCCCCGGGGAGCGGCCCGGCGCCGAGGACCATGTCCGAGGTCCGCATCCCCGCCGCCACGCCCCGGGCCTCCAGCCACGCGACCAGCTCCGGGCGGTCGTCGGCGACCTCGACGCGGACCGGCCCCGGGGTCCGGGCGGCGAGGTCGGCGATCAGCGCCCGGGCGGCGGCGGGGTCCGCCGCGATCACCGGTCCGATGACGGTGTTGGCGACGTTGCGCCAGCGCCCGGCGTAACCGGTGATCCCCCCGCACCGGTCCTCGACCACCCGCAGCTCCTCGGCGAAGCCGGCGTACCTCTCCAGCAGCGCCGACCGGTCGCGCCGACGACCTCCGCGTCCAGGTCGGCGATCGCCTTCAGGTCCTCCGGTACGGCCGCGCGGGAGGCCTCCGCCGCGTCCCCGCCGAAGACGCCGACGTGCATGGCCGCCGCGCCCGTCGCCCGGAAACCCAGGCGCTCGTAGAGGGGACGGCCCATCGCGGTCGCGTTCAGGAACACCGTCGCGCCACCGGCCCGCTCCACCGCGTGCCGGACCAGGCGGCCGGCCAGCCCCCGGCGCTCGCGCGGCTCGGCCACCAGCACCATGCTGACCGCCGCGGTGCGGGCGCGTACCGGGTCAGGATCGTGGTGGCGACGAGCGCGCCGTCCGGATCGGCGATCCCGTAGCCCTCGCCGCCCTCCAGCAGGAAGCGCCACTTGCGCTCCTCCCGCCCCCACCGCCGGCTCTCGGCCAGGTCCAGGCAGGCGTCCAGGTCGTCGAGGGTCAGTTCACGGATCAGCATGAGCCGATCATCCACGCCGCGCTCCGCGGTCGTCCGATAGTTTCCGGGAATGGCGATAGCCGATGGCTATTGTGGCCGCATGAGCGTGACACTGCCCGCGGTACGGGCGTTCGTCGAGGTCGCCAGGGCCGGTTCCTTCCGGGAGGCGGCGGCCTGCCTCGGCGTCAGCCAGCCCACCGTGAGCGCCGCCGTCAGGCGCCTGGAGGCGGTGGCGGGGGAGCGGCTGCTGGTGCGGGACCGCGACGGGGTGCGGCTGACCGGGCACGGCGTCAGGGTGCTGGCCCACGCGGCGAGCGTGGTCAGCGCCGCCGACGAGCTGGAGGCGGAGCTGACCGGCCGCTCGCCCGGGCTGACCGTGGGCTTCATGGGGGAGGCGGCGGGCGCGCTCACCGCCGGGCTGCTCGACGAGGTGCGCCGTGTCTCCGGCCGCGAGGTACGGCTGCGCCGCTTCGACTTCGACGACCCCTCCTGCGGCCTGCTGACCGGGGTCAGCGACCTGGCCGTGGTGTGGCCGCCGCTGACCACCGGGGACGTCCTGGAGATCCGGCCGCTGGGCACCGACCGGCGGGCCGTCGCGGTGCCGGCCGGCGACCCGCTGGCCCGGCGGGCGGAGGTGGACCCCGCCGAGCTCGGCGGGCGCGTCTGGGTGGTGCCGAGCAGCCCCGACCCCGTCTGGCGGGCCTTCCGCCATCCCGGTTCCATCGGGGTGTCCGACGTGGCGGGAGAGGTCGGCTCCGGCGCGATCGAGGAGACGCTGGAACTGGTCGCGGCGGGCCGGGGCGTCGCGCTGCTCTCGGAGAGCACCGACGAGCACTACGCCCGCACCGGGGTGGTCTTCGTCCCGCTCCCGACCGACCACCGGTGCGCCACCGCCGTCGCCTGGCGGCGCGGCGACACCCGCCCGGTGCTGGCCGGCATCGTCGCGGAGCTCTGACGCCCGCTGCGGATCCCGTCCCGCCGGCGATTCCCGTCCCGTCGGCGATCCCGGACGGCCTCCGGGAACCGGGGCTAAGTGCTCCGGAGGACCCTGTGCGCGGCTCTGAGGCGTTCCGCCTCGCCCAGGACCGGGTCGCCGCTCGATCCGCCATCCGATCCGCCGTCCGAGTCGCCGCCGGAGACCTCGTCGGCCCATTCGAGCAGGCGGCGCAGGCAGGAGTCGGCCATGGCCGGGACGAGGGGGGCCTCGCCGACGACGACCTCCCCGCCGGTGCCGTCGACGGTGACGAGCGTGCCCTCCGGGAGGGTGCGCCGCCGGCCCGCACGCAGGCGGCGGCGGCGTCGACCGTGAG
>NZ_CDRNDK010000215.1:0-10540 GCF_977012225.1 Planomonospora algeriensis
GCCCGGGCCCGGTCCAGCCGCCGGGAGAGCTGCGGCGCGGCCAGCGCCACGAAGACGATGGGACCGGCCACGGAGACCGCCGCCCCGGACAGCAGCACGGCGACGAGCAGCAGGGCCAGGCGGAGCCGCTCCACCGGCAGGCCGAGCGCCGAGGCGGTCTCGTCGCCCATCTCCATCGTGCTCAGCGAGCGGCTCAGCGCCAGCGCCGCCGGGAGCAGCACCGACAGCACCGCCGCCATCGGCCACACCTGCTCCCAGCCGCTGCCCGCCAGGCTCCCGACGAGCCACACCTTCGCCCCCTGCGACTCGTACAGGTCGGCGCGGGTCAGCAGGTAGGCGATGACCGAGTGGAGCATGGCGGTCACGCCGATGCCGACGAGCACCAGCCGGGTGCCCTGCACTCCCCGTTTGAAGGACAGGACGTACACCAGCAGTCCCGCGCCCAGACCGCAGGCCAGCGCGCCCACGGTGACGGCGAGCGGGGTCACGGCGCCGACGACCAGGAGCATCAGGACCGCCCCCACGGCCGCGCCCGCGTTCACCCCGATGATGTCCGGGCTGCCGAGCGGGTTGCGGGACAGGCTCTGCACGACGGCTCCGCCGACGCCGAGCGCCGCCCCGACCAGCAGGGCGAGCAGCACGCGCGGGGCGCGCAGCTCGTAGACCACCATCTCGCTCATGGCGTCGCCCCGCCCGGCAAGGGTCCTGACGACGTCCCCGACCGAGATCGCCGACCCGGTCCCCAGGGCGAGCAGCCCGACCGCGGCGGCGGCGAGCAGCAGGCCCAGCAGGACCGCCGAGGCCCGCAGGTGGACCCGGAACGAGACACGGCGCGACGGGGTGCGGATGATGCGGTAGGCGCTCACAGGCTGGCGATCCTTCGGCGGCGGAGCAGGTAGATGAAGACCGGGGCCCCGATGAACGCGGTGACGATGCCGCTCTGCAGCTCGCCGGGCCGTACGACGATCCGGCCCACGATGTCGGCGGTGAGCAGCAGGGCCGGGGCGAGCAGCGCCGAGTGCGCCAGGATCCAGCGGTGGTCGGGACCGGTGAGGACGCGTACGGCGTGCGGGGCCATGAGCCCGATGAAGCCGATGGGCCCGGCCGCGGCTGTCGCCGCCCCGCAGAGCAGCATGATCGCCGCCGCCCCGGCCAGCCGCACGCGTCCCAGGTTCACCCCGAGGCCCTGTCCCGTCTGCTCGCCGAGAGCCACGGCGTTGAGGCCGCGGCCGAGCGCGAGGGCGAGGACCGCTCCGGCCGCGACGAAGGGCGCGACCTGCCGGACGACCTCCGCGTCGCGCCCGGCGAGCGCGCCCACGTCCCAGAACCGCCACTGGTTGAACACGCCGGCGTCCAGGGTGAGCGCCGCGTTGATCGCGGCGAGCAGGCAGGCGCTGACGGCCGCGCCGGCGAGCACCAGCCGGGCCGGGTTCGCCGCGCCGCGCCCGGTCGTGCCGAGCGCGTGGACGGCGGCGGTGACCAGTGCCGCGCCCAGGAGGGAGAACCAGACCCAGATCCGCAGGTCCGTGATCCCGAAGAAGAGGATGGCGCAGACGACGGCCAGCGAGGCCCCGGCGTTGACCCCGAGCATGCCGGGGTCGGCCAGCGGGTTGCGGGTGAGCGCCTGCATGAGCGCCCCGGACAGGCCCAGCGCGGCGCCGACGAGGACGCCCAGCAGCGTCCGCGGGACGCGCAGGTCGTGGACGACCGCGGCGGTCTCCCCGCCGTCGGGGTGCCAGAGCTGCTGCCAGACCTCCCCGGGCGGGATCGCCTGCGCGCCGACCGCGACGCTGAGCGCGACGACCGCCGCGAGCACCGCGAAGGAGACGGCGAGCCCCGTCCAGCGCATCGAACCTCCCTAATTTTAGGCAAGCCTTACCTTATATCAGGGAATACGCACTTCTCCGATCACCCGTCACCGCCCCCGGCGCAGGCCCAGGGGACGGCACGCGCCCGGCGGAGGCCCGGGGGACGGCACGCGCCGGGCGTCGGACGCGCCGGAACCTCGCGAGGGGGCCGTTTGCGGACGGAGCCGGGCCGCCGGCCGCATTCGCCGATAGGCTTGCCGTGATCCAGACGTCACGTGCGTTAGGCGGCCATGCTCGACCAACGACTCCAGCCGGCGCGGCCGTACGCCGCCCTGATCTTCGACTGCGACGGGACCCTCGTGGACACCGCCGCCGCCAACGAGACCGCGTGGCGGGCGGCCCTGGAGACCTGGCAGGTCGAGCTCGACCCCGCCTGGTACCACGCCCGGACCGGCCTGTCCGGCGACCGCCTCCTGGCCGAGCTGGAGGCCGAGACCGGCGCCGAGCTCGACCACCGGCTGGTGTCGGCCGCCGCGGCCGACGCCTACCGGTGGCTGGTGGACACCGTCGCGCCGCACCCGCAGGTGGTCGCGGTCGCCGAGGCGCACCGGGGCCGGGTGCCCATGGCGGTGGCCTCCGGCGGATCGCGCGGGCGGGTGCGGGAGACCCTGCGCGCCACCGGCCTGCTCCCGCTCTTCGACTCGGTCGTCACCCGCGACGACGTCCGGGAGGGCAAACCCGCCCCCGACGTCTACCTGCTCGCGGCCCGGCGGCTGGAGGTCCTCCCGCACGCCTGCGTCGCCTACGAGGACACCGACGAGGGGGTCGCCGCCGCGCTGGCCGCCGGGATGGAGGTCATCGACGTCCGCCCGGCCCTGCGGGACGCGGCCCGGATCGGCGGCGAGAGCGCCGCACCTATTGGCTAGTTGTACTATCCACTGATGAGGATCTCGCAGCTCAGCGCCGCCTCGGGCGTCCCCATCCCGACGATCAAGTACTACCTGCGCGAGGGCCTGCTGCCCGCCGGGGAGCAGACCTCCGCCACCCGCGCCGAGTACGGCGAGCGCCACGTGCGGCGGCTCCGCCTGATCCGCGCGCTGCTGGAGGTCGGCCACCTGCCCATCGCGGCCATCCGCAAGGTGATCACCGCGGTGGAGGACGAGAGCATGGCCATGCACCGCGTGCTCGGCACCGCCCACTACGCCATCTCCCCGCCGGTCGAGGCCCGTCCCGGCGACGAGGAGTGGCTGCGCGCCCGGGCCGAGGCCGACCGCCTCATCGCCGACCTCGGCTGGCAGGTCGACGACGCCGCCCCCGCCCGCGACGAGCTCGCCCAGGCCGTCCTCACCCTCGACCGGCTCGGCCTGCCCGCCACCGGCGACGCCCTGCGCCCCTACGCCGAGACGGCCATGCGGCTCGTCTCCGAGCACGAGATCCGCACCATCCCCGTCGACCGCACCCGGGAGGAGGCGGTCGAGGCGCTGGTGGTCGGCACGGTCGTGCACGGCCGCGTCCTCGACGTCATGCGCCGCCTGGCCCAGGAGTCCGCCTCGGCCCGGATCTTCGGGGTCCCGCCCGCCTGAGGACCGCCGGCCCGCCGGCCCCCCGCGGACCCGGCCCCGGCGGTCACCCGCCCGCCGGCCGCCGTCTGCGAGCCCGCCGCCGCGAGGTCACCGGCTCATCGGGTGCCGCTTGCGAGCCTCCCCGGCGGCGGGGTCATTGGCTCATCGGGTGCTTGAGCAGCCACTGGGCGGCCCGGCGGAGCAGGGTGCGGTGGACCGGGTTGTCGTAGGAGCGGGTGTCGTGGCCCAGCGCGTCGTAGACGAGGCGGCCGCGCCGTACCGGGCGGGCCCAGACCAGGGGCTGGCCCATCGAGGAGGCGAGCGGCGTGACGTCGGGCAGGATCGTCAGGTCGCTGTAGACCTCGTCGACCAGGTCGAAGTCCCGCAGGCCCTCGACGATCGGGTGGTCGCCGTGGACCCGGACGGTGGTCCAGCCCAGCGGCGGATGGTGCGACTTCGGCCACTCCCAGCGGCCGCCCAGCACCCGGGGCCAGCCCTGCCAGTCGTCGAAGCAGATCGACGCCGCGTGCATGCAGAGCAGGCCGCCGCCGCGTTCCAGGTGGTCCAGCAGCGCCGTACGCGCCTGCGGGGGCAGTTCGAGTCCCCACCGGTCGCGGTGCGGGGCCAGGTGGTCGGGGGTCATCCGGCAGCGCAGGGCGTTGACGGTGATCAGCGCGTACTCGGGGGCGTCGGCCAGACCGCCGGTGATGTCGTCGGTGACGTCCGACTCCACTCCGACCTCGGCGAGGGTCTCGGCCAGGGCGGCGGAGGTCGCGGGGAAGTCGTGGAAGGGGCCGCCGGAGAGAATCAGGTTGCGTGCCACGGCACCACTCCAACACGGAAACCGGCGGGCCGCCAGCGACCGCCGGCGTTCGCCGCCGACGACCGGATAAGCCCAGCTCACCGGGGCAGAACCGCCTTGTGAGGATTTTCCGGCGTCCCTGCCTGCCCGAACGGACTCAAGTAACACCACGTTCACATATGGGCAACAGATGCGAAATCGCGACTTGCGACTCTTCAGGGGCAGCAGACCACTCCCTCCCCAAGGACTCCGCCGATGACCTTCAAGGCTGAATACATCTGGATCGACGGCACCGAGCCGACCGCCAAGCTCCGCTCGAAGACGCGAGTCCTCGCGGACGGCGCAGAGCTCCCGATCTGGGGCTTCGACGGGTCCAGCACCAACCAGGCCGACGGCCACTCCTCCGACCGCGTGCTCAAGCCGGTCTTCACCTGCCCGGACCCGATCCGCGGCGGCGACCACGTGCTGGTCCTGTGCGAGGTGCTCAACCCCGACATGACCCCGCACTCCAGCAACACCCGCGCGCTCCTCACCGAGGTCGCCGAGAAGTTCGCCGACCAGGAGTCCTGGTTCGGCATCGAGCAGGAGTACACCTTCTTCAAGGAGGGCCGCCCGCTCGGCTTCCCGCTGGGCGGCTTCCCCGCCCCGCAGGGCGGTTACTACTGCGGCGTCGGCGCCGACGAGGTCTTCGGCCGCGAGGTCGTCGAGAAGCACCTCGACCGCTGCCTGGAGGCCGGTCTGGCGATCTCCGGCATCAACGCCGAGGTCATGCCCGGCCAGTGGGAGTTCCAGGTGGGCCCGGCGGGCCCGGTGGAGGTCTCCGACCACATGTGGATCGCCCGCTGGCTGCTCTACCGCACCGCGGAGGAGTTCGACATCGCCGCCACGCTGGACGCCAAGCCGGTGAAGGGCGACTGGAACGGCGCCGGCGCGCACACCAACTTCTCCACCAAGGCGATGCGTGAGGGCTTCGACCCGATCATCACCGCCTGCGAGGCGCTGGGCGAGGGCGACAAGCCCCTCGAGCACGTCAAGAACTACGGCCACGGCATCGAGGACCGCCTCACCGGCCACCACGAGACCGCCCCGTGGAACAAGTACAGCTACGGCGTCTCCGACCGCGGCGCCTCGGTCCGCATCCCGTGGCAGGTCGAGATCGAGAAGAAGGGCTACATCGAGGACCGCCGCCCGAACGCGAACGTCGACCCGTACGTGGTGACCCGCCTGATCGTGGACACCTGCTGCTCCGCGCTGGAGAAGGCCGGCCAGGTCTGATCCCGCGGGCGATCCGGGGGACGGAGGCCGCGGACACCCTGCCGGGGGTGTCCGCGGCCTCCGCGTTCCCCGCCCGCCCGCCGTGTAGCGTCGAGTCGTGGATCTCGGAATCGAAGGCAGGGTCGCCCTGGTCACGGGCGGCAGCGCGGGGCTCGGCCTCGCGTCGGCCAGGAGCCTCGCCAGGGAGGGCTGCGCGGTCTGCGTGAGCGCCCGCTCCCCCGAGCGGCTCGCCGACGCCGTGGTGGAGTTGCAGGAGTTCGGCGGGACGGTGCACGCGGTGCTCGCCGACGTGGAGGACCCGGAGGCCGCCGCGCGGGTCGTCGAGGAGACGCGCGAGGTGCTGGGGCCGGTCGACATCCTGGTCGCGAACGCGGGCGGGCCCCGCGGGGGACTTCCTGGAGGTGGACCCGGATGACTGGGACACGGCGGTCAACCGCAACCTGCTGGGCACCGTCCGGCTGATCCGGGCCGTGCTGCCGGACATGCGCTCGCGCGGCTGGGGTCGGATCGTCACGATCACCAGCCGGTCGGCGCGCGAGGCGCTCGACGGGCTGGCGCTGTCCAACGCGACCCGTCCCGCGGTCGCCGGGGTGGTCCGCACCCTCGCCCGCGAGGCCGGCCGGGACGGCGTGCTGGTCAACAACGTGCTGCCGGGGCCGATCCTCACCGACCGGCTGAGGGAGACGACGCCCACGCCGGAGGGTCTGGCCGAGCGGGCCGAGCGCGTGCCCGTGGGCCGGCTGGGCCGCCCCGAGGAGGTCGGCGACGTGGTGGCGTTCCTGGCCAGCGAGCGGGCCTCCTTCATGACCGGCGTCTCCGTCCTGGTGGACGGCGGGGAGAGCCGAGTGATCGCCTGAACCCGGACATGAGGCGTCCCGGCGTGCCGGTCGAGATCCGCCCCGCCGATCCCGTCGCCCCGAACGGCCCGGTCAGGCGGGCGCGCCGGTCCCGTCGCCCGGCCCGCGGCGGCCGTCCGCTCCCCGGACGCCCGCCGCTCCGCGCAGCAGGTGGGCGTTGGGCTCGCGGGCGAGGTCGGCCAGTTCGGGGAGCTCCACCACGGTGACGCCCGCCGCCGCGAGCTCCTCGGCCCCGTGGCAGTCGGCCAGGAGCACGGGCTCCCGCCAGGCCAGCACGACCCGGCGGACCCCGCTGCCGACGATCAGCCGGGTGCAGGTCATGGGGCGGGAGCGGCGCACGCTGCACGGTTCCAGGCTGCTGTAGACGGTGGCGCCGGGCAGCCGGGGGTCACCGGCCGGGATCTTGGCGAGCGCGGCCTCCTCGGCGTGCACGTGGGGGTCGCCGCCCTCCCTGGAGTGGCCGCGCGCCAGCTCGGCGCCGTCGGCGGCGACCACGACGGCCCCGACGGAGAAGGCGGCCGGTGAGGGCGGGCAGAGCCGGGCCAGCTCGCAGGCCAGCCGGAGCCAGTCGTGGTCGTTCACCGGGCCCCCCGCTCCGCGGGCCTCTCCCGGCCGATCAGGTATCTCAGCAGGACGACGTCGCCGAGCGCGCGGACCTCCACGAGGTCCATCCGCCGCCGCGGACCCTGCGGGAAGCGCCCGCCGCCGACGAAGCGCGGCGCGGCGGGATCGCCGACGAAGAACGGCGCGACGGCGAGCTGGATCTCGTCGGCGAGGTCCTCCAGGAGGAACCGGGTGTGCACCGAGCCCCCTCCCTCGACCATGAGCCGCCGGATGCCGCGTCCGGCCAGGTCGCGCAGGACCCTGCCGAGGTCCACGGGATCACCCGCGTCGACCACCGCGGCGGCCCCGCCCAGCCGGGAGGCGAGTGCGTCCACCGCCCCCGACGCCGCGTACACGATCTTCTCCGCGTCCCCGGCGGTGAAGAACCGGCTCGCCGGGTCGAGGTCCCCCGTCGCGGTCAGCGTCACCTTGGCGGGGCAGGCCGGCAGCCCGCGCGCCGTCCGCTCCCGCCGCCGGAGCGGCGAGCGGACCAGCAGGCGGGGGTCGTCCCGGCGTACGGTGCCCGCCCCGACCATGATCGCGTCACAGCCGGCCCGGACCTCGTCGACCCGGTCGAAGTCCTCGTCCCCGGAGAGCAGCAGCCGCTCGGAGGTGCCGTCGTCGATGTATCCGTCGACGGACATCGCACAGCTGAGCAGCACGTAGGGGCGCTCGACCGCTCCTCGCCCGGCGCCCGGCCCATCCGATCCGCGCACGGTCCGTCCCCCCGAATCCGTCGGAGGCGCGCGCCCTCACCGGCAGTCGGCCGCGATGCTACGTCACCGGAGGCCCGGTTGACCCGCCGGGGTCGGCGTCACGCCGCGTGGGCGGTGTGACGCACTCCCCCCTCCAGGACGTCGATGACGTCCATGGTGTGGCGCAGCAGCCCGCGGGCCAGCTCGGCGTTCTCACTGATGGCCACCTCCCACAGGTCCTCGGCCGCGTCCTGCTGCCGGGCCATGACCACGAGGGCCGAGGAGGGGGAGAGCGCCACCAGGAAGCCGTGGTCCAGCAGCGGGTGCCCGCTCGGCAGGTCGGCGCCGCGGACCCGCCAGTTGCTGTGCTTGGCCACGTCGGAGCCCAGTACCAGCACCAGCGGGCAGCGGGCCAGCAGGACGCGGTAGAGCAGGGCCATCTCGGTGTCCCAGCCGTGGCCGTCGGGCAGCAGGAAGGCGACGACCGGGGAGACGGCGGCCTGGGCGATGGGCCCGGCCAGCGTCGGGGTGAGGCCGTTGACCTCCTCCCAGCTGAGCCCGCTGGAGACGTGCGCCCCCGCCCGCACCACCTGGTCCCACGGGGAGATCTCCGGCTCCTCGGCCACCTCGCGCAGGCGGATGGGCGCCTTGGGCTGGGGCACGGTGGCCGGCAGCGCGCCGGGACGGCCGTGGAAGTAGCCGCGCTGGTAGTTGCCGCCCAGGCTGCGGCCCGTCAGGTGGCCCGATTGGGTCTCGACGTTCTCCACCAGGAGCGTGGCCCGGGAGTGCTGGACCTCGCTCAGCACCGCCGTCATCGCCTGGCCCGCGTAGGCCCGGCCGTAGGTGAGCAGGTGGTGGTCGAGCTTGACCACGTCGGGCTCCAGCGTCGGGAGCATCCCCAGACCCGCCGGGCTGAACTCGATCTCGCCGATCGCCACCCCCCACCGCGCGGCCCGGGCGCGCCGTACGGTCTCCAGCACCTGCCGGGGGTGGCGGCCCATCGCCTCCCCGGTGATCTCGATGAGCACCCTCAGCTTCCGGGTCGCCTCCCACACCACCGGGAGCAGGTCCTCGGGGCACTCCACGATCAGCGAGTCGGCGGCGACGTTGACGAACAGCGAGACCGCGCCCGGCATGTCGCGGGCGAGCATCTGCCGGAACGCCTCGGCCCGGCAGATCCAGTCCAGCTCTCCGGCGCGGCCCACTGCGCGCGCCGCGGCGAACAGATGGTCCGGGGCCCGCAGCGGCGAGTTCCGCGGCCCGCGGCTCAGCGCCTCGAACCCCACCACCTGGTTATGGACCACGTCCACCACCGGCTGGAACTCCACCTCGACCAGGCGCCTGTCGATGATCTCGGCGATCAGGCCGGAGTGCTGGGTGATCCCCATGGGCTGCTCGTGCACGGCCCGCGGCTGCATCCGCACCGGGCCGGAGGCCGGCGGGGGCGTCTCGAGCCGGGTCTGGCCGGGCACGGACGGGGCGAGCAGGGTGGAGCCCGCGCCGGGGGCCGCGTCCGGCCTCTCCCAGAGCACGCCTGCGGGACGGTCGTCCCGGACCTCCGGCTTGGGGTCTCGCTGCCAGAGGATCCACCTGGTGGAACGGTCCTCGGTCATGGTTCGGGTCCTTCCTTCGCGGCGCACGCGCGGAGAAGCGGTGGGGTGTGCTCGCCGCCCGGCGGCTCGTCTGCGGCGACGGCGGTGCGCGGGAGCACAGGCGGTCCTCGGCCTCGGAAGCACGCTGCTCCGGGAGGAACGCCCCCCTCATCGGCAGTGCCCGCGGGCACCTGACCGGAAAGCGGGAGGACCAAAGTCCTTCCGTCCCCGCCCCGGGGAACCGTCCATGAGCCGTCCGGCCGATGCGCTCGCGCGGAGTGACATCACCACCACCCTCCGTCAAAGCTCGCGAACCGTGACAACCGACCCCCCGGGTGAGACCGTCGAACAGGCGACGGCGCTCGGAGGGGGACTGCATGGTTCCGGGATACCGCGAGGTTCGAGAGCTCGGCACCGGGAGCGGCGGACGGGTGGTGCTGGCCACCTACTCCGGCACCGGCGCCTACGTGGCCATCAAGTACCTGGACGCCGCGCTGCGGGACGACGGCCGCTTCACGGCGCGCTTCCGCGAGGAGGCGCGCGTCATGGTCGAGCTCGACGATCCGAACATCGTCAGGGTCTACGAGTACTACGAGGACGTGCTCCAGGCCGCGATCGTCATGGAGCTGGTGGACGGCGTCCCGCTCCGCGGGATCCTCCGCGACCACGGCGCGATGAGCCCCGAAGCGGCGTTGGCCGTGCTCAAGGGCATCCTGCTGGGCCTGTCCAGGACCCACTCGGCGGGCGTCCTGCACCGTGACCTCCGGCCGGAGAACGTGCTGGTCCAGGCCGACGGGACCGGCAGGCTCACGGACTTCGGCGTGGTCGCCCCCGGGGCGGCCGGCACGCCGGGTCACACCGCGCCCGAACTGCGGGCCGGGGGGCCGCCGGGCGCGGCGGCCGATCTCTACGCGGCCGCCTGCGTGTTCTTCGAGTGCCTCACCGGGCGGCGGCCGTACCGGGAGGTCCCCCTCGCCGGGGCGGCGCACCGGCGAGAGGCCGCCCCGGCGGAACAGGTGCCGGCTCCGGTGCGGGGCTGGTCGCGCGCGGCCTGGCCGGTGACCCCCGGGACCGGCCGCCGACGGCACGGGCGTTCGCCGCGGAGCTGGAGGTGGCCGCGCTGTCGGCCTACGGCCCCGAGTGGGAGCGGCGCGGGCGGCGGCGGCTGGCCGAGTCGGCCACCCTGCTCGCACTGGCCTTCCCGCTGGCCCGGACGGCGCGGGGAAGCGGACCGGGGACCATCCCGGGGAGCGGCGCCCCGGCCGGACGGAACGCGACCGGACGGAACGCGACCGGGCGGGCGGGCGGATCGCGCCGTCCGATCACCGAATCGGTCTCAGGCTGAG